>JAFAQG010000888.1 GCA_019246575.1 Acidobacteriaceae bacterium | reverse complement strand
GCCTTGCGATTCAGCGACTCGATGTCTTCTAAAACGTGGCGAAACGTGACTAGCTGTGACCGGATTTTCTTAGTGGCCAAGCCATAGAACATGAATGCGTCATCCGAGTCCGGGCTGTGAGCGCAAACGATCTCTGTGGCTTTGGCGAAGCTCATACGGGCTTTCGGCTAAGGAGAGCAACCTCAGTGTAACAGACGTGCTAAGAAGAGCTTATGGACCGCCGGAGCGCAGTCAGATGCTCATCCAGAACGTCTAAATCGCGCTCTAGAACCGGCAGCAAGCGGCGGCATTTCGCATCCTCACGGCCTTTGGCTGCGAATTCGAGCGCCTCTGTATTCGCTCGCGCGGCGCCGGCGTGCAAACTCGCAAGCGAACCCTTTAGCGTGTGTGCAATATTACTCAGACGTTCGAGTTCCCCGCCTTCGAGAGCATGTTTCATATCGGCGCTCTGGCGCACACGTTCTGCCAGATAAAGATCGATCAGCTCCACCAAGAGCTCGTCGTCATATGCTACTTGAGCTTTCAGCTCCTCAACGTCGAGAACGGGAAGATCGGCGGCGGAAGATGCTGCCGCCGTCGCGGGCTGGGGAGCGATCGCTCGCGCCAAATTTGCAATCGCCTCCGTCAACGCGTCGGCATCGGTATCTTCCGGGACGACTCCATCTATACCCGATACCGCCGGTTCCGTGCTCAAAGACAAAATCGAGGTGTGAGTACCCGCGCCCGACGTCTCGTCCAGCTCTTTCACCCTGGCCGTAAAAGCAGCCACGGCATCGGCCGGCAGCCCCGGGCCCAACAGAACGGCATCGAATCTTTGAATCAGGAGGGCTTCGGAACCTTCTTCGAGGCTTTCGGCCTGCACCACGCTGTGCCCGGCACGCATTAACATAGAGCAAAGTCGTGCCAGACCGCTCCGGCTACCGACCGCAAGAATTCGCAGCGTACTCATCAGGTTATATCCAGACCCGTTGCTCTTATCCGCCCCGCGGTATCTACCCACGGTCCGGAGCTTTAGGGTTCCGTAAGTTGTGTTGCGAATTTGCGGCAGAATTCTCTACTTCTCTTGTGTCTTGTTGTATACTCTGGATTTAGTGGGGGTGTGTCTTCCCTAGTCGTTCGACTCGCACCGTCATTTTAGACAATCATCGCTGGCCGCGACGCCTCCTCTCGCGCTTAGAAGCTGTTTCAAAAGGGCTGTTCAATATCGTCTTTCCGGACGATTGCAGAATCTGCGAGCGCCCGCTGAGTAATTTTTCGCGCGTCCCCGTTTGTCCAGCCTGCCTTTCCGTTCCCCAGCCGCTTAGCGCTGAATTCTTCTGCAGAGCTTGCCGTACTCCCTTCGCGGATGACTATCCCCTGGATGAGTTCGACCTCTGTAGTGTCTGCCGCGAGAGTCTGGCCAACTTCGATTGTGTCTACTCTTTCGGCAGCTATGAAGGTGTTCTGCAGAAACTGATTCATGTCTTCAAGTACGCCAATGTAGAATCGCTCGCGCGTCCGCTCTCGAAGCTGATGCTGCAGGCCATGCCTGTCGAGCGGTCTTTCGACGCCGTGATCGCGATGCCGATGCACTGGCGCAAACGCTGGCAGCGCGGGTTTAACCAGGCCGAACTTCTCGCGCGGCCCGTAGCCAAGCGCTACGGTCTGAAGCTTTCCTCCAACCTCCGGCGCAAGCGCTACACGAAATCGCAAGCCGGATTGAGCGAGGCCGAGCGACGGGAGAACTTAAAGGATTCATTTGTCGTCAAGCACGCCGGGCGGGTCGCCGGTAAACGGATCTTGCTTGTCGACGACGTGTTCACAACAGGTAGCACTCTGAGGGCCGCGGCAGCCGCGCTGAAAACCGCTGGCGTCGCTCACGTCTCCGCTCTCACACTGGCGCGTGTCGATCGACGCTCACCCAACCTCAGCTCAGAACTCATTCCGCGCCGTGAGCAGGAACCGAACGAGCAGCAACCCGTGTTGGCAGGAGTTTCGTAGCGCACCAAACACTTATGGGAGGGTGTCTGATGCCAGGTCCGGATCGACTTCATCGGCCTGTTCTTGTCTTGAACGCCAGTTACGAGCCCATCAACATTTGCGCGGCTCGCCGAGCGCTTGTCCTCGTGTTGAAAGGAGTCGCCTCGGCTGAAGAAGTCGCGCCTTCGCACGTCCATTCGGCGAAGCGCACCTTGAGTGTGCCGTCCGTCATCCGCCTGCTCGAATACCGGCGCATTCCCCACCAGACACGCGCCCTCTCCCGCAAGAACATCCTGATGCGCGACCGCTACACGTGCCAGTACTGCCACCGCACGCTTCCCTCCGGCGAAATGACACTCGATCATGTCATCCCCCGATCCCGTTCTGGCGAGACCACCTGGGAAAACCTGGTTGCCTGCTGTCACCCCTGCAACAACCGCAAGGGCAATCGAACGCCGGAAGAAGCCGGCATGAAGCTACTGCGACCGCCTCGCCCGTTCAGTCTGCATACCAGCCGTCATTTGATGCGTTTGCTGGGGCGCAGCGACGATCAGTGGCGGAAGTATTTGTTTTATTCGGAGTAGAGCAGCAATTACTAATCGCGCTTGCCCGGCCTTGCAAGGACAGCTTCTTCCATGGCGGTGTGCATGGCTGTCCGGAGATCCTGAAGGGACGCGACGCGAATGGGCTGGCCATTGAGAAAGACCGTCGGCGTGCTGCGAATCCCGAGATCGGCAGCTAGCCTTTCGTCTCCCTGCAACGATTCCCGGTAGCTCTTACTTGCTATGCAACCCGAGATTTTGGCCGTATCGACAGACGTGGTTTGCGCGAGAAATTCGAGCGCCTTCGGAGTCAGCGTCTCTTTCGATAATTCCTGTTGCTCCGAGAAGAAGTAATCGTGCAGCTTCCAGAAGGCGGCTTTGTCCTGGAGCGCGACACAGGCCGCCAGTGCGGGGGCATCCTGAGCCCAGGAATGGATATTTAGCGGGAATTGCCGGTAAGTAATTTGCAATTGCGACCGCTCCTCGGGCGTAAGCTCATTCATGAAGCCGGCGAACCGTTTGCAGTAAGGGCATTGAAAATCCGAAAAGACGACCAGCTTGAGCGGTGCACTGCCCGGGCCCGAGGTGAGCAGCGCCCCGGAGCTTAAAACTTGCTGTACTGCATCCTGTTTCTTTCGCCGCGCAACCGCCGGGTCGACTTCGAGATCCATAACAGAGGTGACTAGGTGCTTGCCGTCGGGAGTAAGGTAGAGCGTCAACAGCGGGGCAGGCACGCTGGCGCGAAACACGAGTTTGCGATAACAGGCGGAGTCGACGGTGCTGCTGTCGACGAGGGTAAAACGTTGGTTCGTCGGAAGTCTGTACCAGATCTTCAAGAGGTTCTCGACTTTTGGTGTATCCAGCTTCTCAGCCGGCCTGCATTGTTCGGCGATCGTTCCGAAGCAGAGCAGAAACGTCAAACATAGACATTTAATCAAAGATCGAAACATGGTCGGCTCCGGATCTCAGTTTGACTTTCGGTCCCTTGGCGATGCATTTGAGAAAACAGTTGCATGTCCGCCTGAATCTAAGTAGCTGCATAATCATGTGGGCCGGCCCGAGATCCCGCCGCTGCTGCACGACCGATCCTTACTCCAGCTTGGGTTGAAGTTCAGCGTCTATTTTG
>JAFAQG010000775.1 GCA_019246575.1 Acidobacteriaceae bacterium | reverse complement strand
TCATGCGTCAGTGCTGGCCGGTTATGCGAAACAGTCGTGTGATAGCCAAAAACATCCGCGAATGTAGCCGCAATTGCTTGCTTCACTTCCTCACGGGTTGCCGTCGAACCCAAACTCCGCAAAGAGCAAACGGGTTTTGTCAGTCCGCAAGGAACAATGTATTGGAAATACCTAAGGTCGGTATCGACGTTGAGTGCGAAGCCGTGTGATGTGATCCATCGGCTGATGTGAATCCCGATTGCAGCGATCTTGGCGCCTCGAACCCAAACTCCTTCGTACCCTCGTTCGGCGACTCTCTCCGCGCGAACGCCCAGGAGCTCAAGCGCATTGATCAGCGCCTGTTCGACGGCGGCGAAGTACGCATGGACATCACGCTTCCAAGGCTTCAAATCGAGGATGGGGTACCCAACCAGTTGGCCCGGCCCATGATACGTCACGTCACCGCCGCGGTTGCTTTCAAAGTACTCAATACCGCTGCGCTGCAGTATTTCGGGACTAGCGAGCACATTGTGTTCCGTCCCGTTCCTGCCCATGGTGAGGACGTGCGGATGCTCCAGAAAGAGCAGCACGTCCTGCCCCTCACCGCGACGATGCTTCTCGACATAGTGCTCCTGGACAGCGAACGCTTCGCCGTAGCGCAGCGTTCCCAAATCCAGCACTTCAAGTCGTCGCGTATTGCTCAGCTGCATCGCCGCCGCTAAATATTGATCGCCAGCCCGTAAACGTTATTGAACGCCTCGCCAATGGTCTCGTAAAGGGTCGGATGCGCATGAATTGTAGACATGATGGTATCGACGGTGGCTTCCGACTCCATGGCAGTTACAGCCTCCGAGATCAATTCGAATGCCTCTGGTCCAATGATGTGAACCCCCAAAATCTCTCCGTATGCTTCGTCAGCAATGACCTTAACGAAGCCCTCATGTTTGTCGAGGATGCTCGCCTTGCTGTTAGCGAGGAACGGGAACTTACCCACTTTGACCTTGAAGCCCTGCGCCTTTGCCTGCGCTTCACTTAGCCCGACGCTTCCGATGCCGGGATCCGTATATGTGGCTCCCGGGATTCGGTTACGATTCACTGGCCGAACGCGTTTACCCGCGATGTGGCCGACGGCAACCATGCCCTCGGCTGTAGCGACATGTGCGAGCTGCGGTGTGCCGGCGACGATGTCGCCAATGGCGTAGAGCCCGGGCTCATCGGTCTGCTGAAACGGATTGACTTTCACGAACCCGCGATCAAGCTGAGCTTTCGTGTTCTCGATCCCAACGTCATCTGTATTCGGCCGCCGACCGACCGCGACCAGCAGCTTGTCAAATTCCATTTCTTCGCGATTCCCATTCGCCAAAGTCGCCGTCAGGCTTACGCTGTTGGCGTTGCGTCGAATGTTCTCGGCCTTTGCACCGGTCTCACACCGGATGCCGCTTTTCTTAAAGTGTTTTTCGAGCTCTTTGGAGACTTCTTCGTCCTCGACCGGGACCAGACGCGGCAGCATCTCGATCAACGTCACTTTCGATCCGAATCGATTGAAGATGGACGCAAACTCGACGCCGACGGCGCCTGCGCCGATGATGCCGATCGAGCGCGGCACGGCGGGCATATCAAGGATTTCAACGTTCGTCAGGATCAGGTTTTCATCGGGCTGTAGACCCGGCAGCATGCGCGCTTCAGAACCAGTCGCAAGGATGATGTGACTGGCATCGATCGTCTGCGCTCCTTGTGCTCCTTGCACCTGAATGCGTCCGCCGCCCTGCAGAATGGCTTGCCCCCTAATCACGTCGACTTTGTTCTTCCGCATCAGAAACTCAACGCCCTTTGAGTGCTTGGTGACGATCTTGTTCTTGCGGTCGAGCACTTTCGGATAGTTCAGTTGCGGATCTTTACATGAGATCCCGTCGGCTTCGGGATCTTTAAAGTGATCCCAAACATCCGCGGTGTGTAGAAGCGCTTTTGTCGGAATGCAGCCCACCAGCAGGCACGTGCCACCAAGGCGAGCCTGTCTCTCCATGAGTGCTGTTTTTAAGCCGTACTGACCCGCTCGAACGGCGGCGGAATATCCGCCCGGACCGCTCCCGATGACCACCACGTCGTACGCCATTTTTCGACTCAAGTTTAACAGCGGACCGCATCGGCCATCGTTCACTCGTCGTGGTGTGTCACGCCTTCAAATCCACAGTAACCGACAATGATTCCAATGACGACAGCGGCACTCGTCTTCAATCGAATGAGCACGGAGCAACAGAACGCGGCTGAGGAACGGGTACGGCATGGCCGCGAGCAGCGCAAGCATCTTAGCCGCACGAAGCTGGGAGACATTGGCAAACGCGCGAAGGATTTCGATCCGATCCATGTACTTCTTTCGGCTGCGGGGGGTCGCGTCCGTTCACTGGTCGGCATCAAGTACAAGCGCATGTCCGCCTCGCCGTTCGCGTTTTTCCGGGGCGCCGTATCGATTATGGCCGCAGATCTTGCGAGCGTGCCGCACACGGGTCTCAACGTTCAGCTCTGCGGGGATGCTCACGTCCAGAACATGGGTTCCTTCGAGACTCCAGATGGGCGGCTCGTATTCGACATCAACGATTTCGATGAGACGA
>JAFAQG010000733.1 GCA_019246575.1 Acidobacteriaceae bacterium | reverse complement strand
CGGCCGCTCACTTTCGAAGAGTTCGAGAACCGCGTTAATCAGATCGTTTACGTTTCTGCGACTCCGGGACCGTACGAATTGACCAAGTCCGCGGGGGTTGTAGTGGAACAGATTATTCGGCCGACGGGTCTGGTGGATCCCGAAATTGAAGTGCGCCCCATCAGAGGTCAAGTGGACGACCTGCTGCACGAGATTCGCGCGCGCGCGGAACGGAATGAGCGGGTGCTCGTTACCACCCTGACGAAGCGCATGGCGGAAGATCTCGCGGAGTATTACACGGAAGTTGGAGTACGCTGCGCTTATCTCCATTCCGAAGTGAGCACGCTCGATCGCATAAAGATATTGCGCGACCTACGTCGAGGTGCACATGACGTACTGATCGGAGTGAACCTGCTCCGGGAAGGACTCGATTTGCCGGAAGTGTCACTCGTCGCAGTGCTGGATGCGGATAAAGAAGGGTTCCTGCGCTCGAGCGGATCGCTCGTTCAGACCATTGGACGCGCAGCTCGAAACATCTCGGGCCGAGCGATACTTTATGCCGATGTCATCACCGAGAGCATGCAGCGGGCGATTCGCGAAACCGAGAGGCGACGCGCGATTCAGCAAGCCTACAATGAGGCGAATAATATAGTCCCCCAGAGTATCGTCAAGCCGATCGACATGAGCTTGGTCGCTGTTGCCGAGGCCGACTACGTCACCGTCTCTCTACATGAAGAGCCGGACTCGGGCGTCGATCTAAGTCCAGAGCAGCGCGACGCTCTTATCGCAGAGCTGGAAGTGAAAATGCGTCAGGCGGCAAAGGCGTTCGAATTCGAACAAGCGGCACAGTTCCGGGACCGCATCAAGGCCCTGAAAGCGAGTGGTGTTTATGAAGAAGCAGCTGCCGGTGGGCTTAGTAGTTGAAGGTAACTCCACAAATTCGACTGTTCTCCGGCTGCCTAACTTACCTCAGGAGATTGGGCCAATAAAATCCAGCGCCTTGCGTATAGCGCGACGCTTCTCGAATCTCCTGCGGGCGGGCTATGCGGTTTCGAGCTACGAAGAACTGCAGTCCGCGCGCCTTGTTTTGATCCACGTTCCGGATGCCGCAGTGCCGCGCGTAGCCGAAGAGCTGTGCAGTTCAGAACTGGATCTGAGCTCAGTTTCCTGCGTCTTCTGCGAAACCTGGTTAATGGCGGACTCTTTATCCCGGCTTACAGAATGCGGCGCTTCTGTTGCAACTTTGCTTACGGTTCCGAGCAGTTGGGATAAGTGGTTTGTACTCGAAGGGCAGGCGCCTGCCATTCGACACGTGCGGCGCTTGCTGGATAAAAACAACGTCAGAGTCTTAGAGTTGAAGCCGCAGAGCAAACCGTTGTATTTCGCGGCGGAGCTGCTCGCGACTACGTTGCCGATTCCATTACTAACAGCAGCACAACACGCGTTGCGTGATGCAGGAATCTCCGGCAATCACCTCCATACGCTTCTGGAAGAGATGTCGCAAAAGATGTTCAAAGATTTTGCCAAGGGGTCACGGGTACCTTGGGGAGGGCCTCTGAACGCGTGTTCAGGGGCAATTGCCGACGACTACTTCGCCGCCCTGCGCAAAACTCATCCGAGACTCGCAACCTTTGTTGACCAGCAGCTGAGTCTTGCCGCAGGCCTGTAAGCCGCTTGTCAACTTTCCTCTATCTGCCAGACTCGTATGAAGGATGCAGAAACGGTATTCATGGAAGCTGAAGCATCGTGAGCTCGTCCTCGGCGAACGAACGTTGCTGATGGGGATACTCAACGTTACGCCGGACTCATTTTCCGATGGCGGCAAGTATTCCGATCCGGACCGAGCCTTCGCACGCGCTGTTGAGATGGAAGACGAAGGGGCCAACATCATCGATATCGGCGCGGAATCGACGCGGCCCGGCTCTCAGCGAATCCCGGAAGGCGAGGAACTCCGCAGGCTTATCCCCGTGTTGAAACGTTTGCGCGGAAAGCTCGGAATTCCGATCTCGGTTGATACATACAAGAGCGTCGTTGCGGAGAAGGCGCTCGAACACGGCGTCGAGATCATCAACGATCCCAGCGGAGCGCTGCTGGATGTACAGCTTCCGCGCATCGTAACAAAGTGGGATGCGGGCCTGGTGATCAACCACATGCGAGGCACTCCCGAGACCTGGGCCAAGTTGGCGCCCATCAAGGATCTGATGCGGTCAATCACGATCGATATCGAGGCTGCGCTCCATCGCATTCGACAGAGTGGAGTGCAGAAACATCAGGTCGCAATCGACCCGGGATTGGGCTTCGGAAAGCGGCGCGAACAGAACTCGGAGATCATCGCTAATTTAGGCTTGTTGAAATCCTTCGACTTACCGATCCTCATCGGGCCGTCGCGCAAGCTATTTCTGAAAAGAGATGACGCCGATCTCACCGAATTTGCAACCGCGGGTGCGGTTGCCGCGAGCGTTCTCCATGGAGCGCATATCGTTCGAGTTCATGACGTCAAAGCGATGA
The DNA here is from genome assembly GCA_019246575.1 of Acidobacteriaceae bacterium. The sequence continues at coordinate 15,150 of JAFAQG010000733.1, read as the reverse complement.
AGAGTGTCATCGAAGTTGTGGACGCGATCAAAAACTCCGCGCGGGCTGACGGCGAGCCGGTGGCAGCTCAAGCCCGCTGGCAACGGGGGCAATAGTGCGTGCCCCGCTGTGCAACGACGACCCGGCGTATAGCTGTGCCGCAGGATAGGCACGGCATCCCCGACCTGCCGTATACACGATGTAAGTTCTGAAACGCGCCCGCGTTTCCAGCGCTGTCCACGTAATCGGAAATTGATGATCCGCGCATTCGCACCGCGAGCTCCAGAAGTTCGCGCATACGGTCGTAGATCTTCCTCGCGCGCGCCTTAGAGATTCGGCGCACCATTGCCCGAGGGTGAACGTGGGCGGCAAAAAGCAGCTCGTCGGCGTAGATGTTCCCGATGCCTGCGACAAAAGACTGGTTCAGAAGCACAGCTTTGATGACTCCTCGCCGCTGCCGCAAACGCGAGTAGAACTCTTCAAACTCGATGCTAAGCGCATCCGGTCCTTTATTCGCAATCTGTGGCGGAACATCCACAAAGAATTCGAAGCGCCCGAATTGCCGGACGTCATCGAACAACAGAGTCCCCGTATCGAGTTCCAGAAGAGCGCGCGTGTACTTACCCGGTTGAGCGTTCCACAGCAGCTTACCCGTCATCCCCAGGTGAATGTACAAAAACCCTCGGTTCAAATCGATGAAGATCTGCTTGCCGCGCCTGCGGATTTGTTGAACGATCGCTCCGGCGAGGGCTGTCTCCGTGAGCGCAAACTGCCCTCTCGTGACTAGATGCGACCGCAATTCGGCATGCAGGATTGTGCGTCCGCGGATATACGGAAGCAGCGAGCGAACAACGGTTTCAACTTCGGGTAATTCAGGCAAGGCCGTTTATGGGATATCGATCACTATTTCTTTGCCCTCGACGATAACCCGAAAGGTTTCAACCTGGACGTCCTCATCGAAATCGTTCTTGCCGGTCGTGCAGTCAAACTCCCATCCGTGCCAAGGGCAAACAAGGAAATTGCCGCTGAGAGCTCCCTGCCCCAGCGGGCCGCCGGCATGAGGGCACGTTCCCGCGATGCAGTGCAGCTTGCCATCAACGTTGCAGACGGCGTAGGTGTCGTCTCCAATGGCGACTTCGGTCACACTGCCGGGAGGAAGTGAGTCCAAAGCTCCGACTTGGTGAAGAGGCATATCTTTATCAAGTATCAGCATGGCAGGGGAGGGAAGCGTACCCGCGACTGTGAGAGCCACACCCTGCCGCGATCTTCGCCGTGCATCCCACAGCACCCGTATTGCAGGAGCGGGGGGCGGCTTAATCCGAGGTGTTAACGGGACGCCGGAGACAAATTCTAAACCCTTTCACAAAACGGTGGCTGATCTAGCGATGAGGTCCGTATTTTTAAATCGTAGTTTGACATGAATGCCTCTGATATTATCTAGAACCGCCATGCTTGACTGGGTTAAAGCGATTGTTTTAGCAGTGATAGCCTTTGTTGCTTTGCAATGGCTGTTTGAGACCCTGTTAACGTGGCAATGATGCTTCGAAGGAAACGCGTCGGAGAGATAACTTGGTGGAGGCGGCGGGAGTCGAACCCGCGTCCGAGAAAGCCCGCCGTGCAAAGCCTACGTGCGTATCCGATTCTGGCGTTTCAGCGACTCCCTAAAGAACCGGCAAAAGCGAGAGCCGCTTAGTCCGATTAATCTCGGCCCACGGCTACGGACCGAAGCCTGGCGCCTATCCTGCAAAATGACGCCCCTTGGCTAACGCGCAGGCTCGCCAGCCGGGACGGCTACCTAACTAATTAGGCAGCGTAAGCAAACTGCTGATTGGCAGTTATTTGTTTTCCGATCGTTTTACGGGAGCTCGGAACCCGGCACGCCTTCACACAACGATCCAATCCCGTCGAAACCGTTGCGCCCCCATACCGGAGGAATATGACTCAACCAGTGTACAACGTTTCGATGCCATGACTTTCCTCGCTGATTCCGCATTGCGTAGCCGCAGCCCGTAGTGTTCCAATATATTAACCCTGCACGCGATGGAGAACACTGCCGTTGCGCCTGCCGCAACTCCTTCCACCTCCCCGAAGGGCAAGTCGGAGGAGCAGCACGAACGTTTGTTTCACGTTGTTTTGCTGGATGACGATGAGCATACGTACGACTATGTCATCGAGATGCTTCAAAAGCTGTTCGTGTTCTCGACAGAGGTCGCCTTCCAGCACGCGGTCGAGGTCGACACGACTGGGCGCACCATCGTTATTACCTGTGAGCGGCCGCAGGCCGAATTCGCGCGCGATCAGATTCAGGCTTACGGAGCAGACCCGCGCATGCCGAACTCCAAAGGCTCGATGTCAGCCGTACTGGTGCCGGTCGGAAACACCGACGTTGGCTGACCCGACGCTAGGAATCGGATGCCACTGTCGGAAACGTGCCCGACATGTGATCGTGCCAAGTGAGCGAGTCTTCGTCAACAAAGGCCCAGACGACACCCATCCCGGCCGCGAGAAAGCTGATCAAAGCACCGAAAAATCGCTGGTATCGCCTCTGTTTCGAAGGCGGGTTGCCGTCGAAATCGACCAGCCGTAAGCCGGCACTCTGCATCCCAATCGTATCTTGTCCTACAAAGGTCCAGAGCAGCTTGTAGACCACCGGAATCGCTACCAATGCGGCGGTCAGGAAGCCGAAGCCGTGCTTGTCCGCCGGGAGCCGGCCACCGGCGTAATAGAACAACCCGAACACCACCCCGCACCCGAGCGACATGATGAGAGCATCCGTCAATCCGGCCCGGAATCGCAAGCTTACAGGCGCGACCAGCGCGTCGCAGAGGATGCCCGGCTCTAGTGGTGCGACGATCTCTTCCTGTCCCAGGAATTCGAAATGCCGTTGCTCCTGCATCGAGGCTGCGCGCTGACGGCTTCGGCTGTGGCGCACCGAAACCTTCTGAGCTTTCACAGGACTTGGCCTGGCGAGGTCCGCCGCTCGCGCCCGAATCGACTCTCTTTCGGCCGGCGTCGTTAATTGATCGAAAGGGATGATGCGCGGTTCCGACGCTGGCTGCGAGAATAGGGCTTGCTGTCCTGGTTGAGCTTTCGGCGGGCTTTGCGGCTGGGGTGCGGTTTGCGGCGCATTCCGAGCGGTCTCCGCTTCCTCTACTGGGTAAGCCGGAGCCGTTGCCGCCGCCGCGATCGGATACGTCGCAGGCGAAATACGGGGCGGCGTGTTTCTCAACCTACGCCCGCAACGCGGGCACCGGTGATCGTCGTCTAAGACCCAAGTCTGACAATGCTGGCAAGTCATCTCGCGATCCGTGCTGTTACACGGCTTCTTCCCCTCGCCAGGCGCTTCAATTGTACTTCCGCCGAGCACCTTGCGCCTGGCCGGTGCGCTACTGCCTCAGTTTCTCTATGTACCAGAATTGTTGGCGTTTGTCCAGAACATTTCTCATCGAAGTTGTTCGCGAGCCTCGTCATGCTCAGTTGCATCACTTCCGCAGCAGTGTTTGGTCAATCTGCGGCGCACCCGGTAAAAGCGGATTTACCGCCGAAAAACGAGATTTGGACGGCTGCAGTATCTGAAGAGTCGAATGGAACCGTCCGGCACCTCCGGGGTGTCGCTGAAATCAAAACCAGCGAAATGGTCATCTCGGCCGACGAGGTCGACTACGATTCCGATACTAACTGGGCCTACGCCCGCGGACATGTCCATCTCGAGCACTTCGCAACAGGTGACAAGATCAATGCCGACCGCGCCGAATACAACCTCAAGACCGAAGAAGGGAAGTTCTACAACATCAATGGCACATCGCCCGCCAAGGTTATGACCAACCCCGGCGTGCTCACCACTACCAATCCGTTTTACTTTCAGGCATTATGGGCCGACCGCATTAAGGATCGATACATTCTCCACAAAGGCTTCGTTACCGACTGCAAACTGCCGAAACCCTGGTGGGTGTTCCAGGCCCCTGTCTTCGATATCATCCCGGGAGATCGCGCCATTATCCGGCATGCAGTTTTCCGCCTCCAGCGCGCGCCAATCTTGTATCTGCCTTTCTTTTACCGGCCATTGGGGAAAAATCCACGCCAAAGCGGTTTCCTTACGCCTAACATCGGCCATAGCTCGCGCTTCGGATATATGTACGGGTTTGGTTACTACTGGGCCATGAGCCGAAGTTACGATATGACAGCACGCGTGCAATACTTCACCCAGCGCGGACCTGCGCTGACCTACGATTTTCGCGGCAAGCCGAACTCCGTTACCGATTTCAATTTCAGGCTCTATGGCGTAAACGATCGCGGACTCCCTCAGGGCGCAACGGTGCAGAAACAGGGCGGCCTGGAATTCGAGCTCACAGGGACCACGGAATTCATGGGGTTCCATGGCCGGCTCGATTACAATTACCTGAGCAGTTATCTGTTCCGGCAGGCGTTTTCCTACGCGTTCTCGACGACTATCTCAAACCAGGTCGAATCCATCGCCTTCCTTCAGCGCCGCTACAAACTGGATGCGTACACGCTAACCATCGCCGGCGATCGCAACCAGTTGTACGAATCTGTTACTCCGGTCGGCCAGCCTCAAAACGAGGTCATTCTGCAGAACTTACCCACCTTCGAGTTTTCCGGGCGGGACCGCGAGGTGGCGCGTGGCCCTCTGCCTTTGTCGTTCTCTTTCGAGTCGAGCGCAGCCTTTCTCTCGCGCCAGGAGCCTGTAAGCTCCACGGCAGCATTATTCCGTAGCGGCACTTTCTCGCGTCTCGATGTGAAGCCTCATGTAAGCTCTCATTTCAGCTTCAAAGGCTTCTCACTAGACCCGAGCGCTACTTTCGGAGGAACGGAATATGGAAATTCCTATTCACCCGTTTCTGCCCCCTGTGGCACAGTCGGGTCCTGTACTGGCGATATAACGCTCGCGAACGCAAGTATCTTCCGAAAATATGCGGATTTTACTGTTGATCTCCGGTTTCCCAGCCTCGAGCGTGTCTTTGCTCCGCCCGCATGGCTTCACTTAGGCGCAAAAGTAAAGCATGTTATCGAGGCGCGCGCAACTTACGAGAAAGTTGCCGGGGTAGACGAGTTTTCTCGCATCATCCGCTTCGACGAAACGGACATCCTCTCAAACACCAATCAGTTGGCTCTTTCCTTGACAAATCGCCTCTACAGAAAGGACAAAAGCGGCAACGTCAGCGAATTTTTGACATGGCGTCTCGTTCAAGCTCGTTATTTCGATCCAACGTTTGGAGGCGTGCTCATTGCAGGCCAGAAAAACCTGCTGCTCGCGACCGAGCAAGTTACCCCCTTCCCATTTCTTGACACGGCGCGCAGCTATTCGCCCCTGGCTTCTTCGCTAACTGTAAATCCCTACTCGTTCCTCGGTTTGGAATGGCGCGCCGATTACGATCCTCTTCGTCGGAAGACTGTGGACCAAAATTACTATCTCGCCTTCAGGCATTCGAAATACTTCGCTTCGGTTTCCGACACCGCCGTCTCCCTGAACCCGCTGCTTTTCCCGCAATCGAATCAGCTCGGCTTCGGCGGAGGTTATGGCAACTCGAATGGTAAAGGTTGGAACGCCGCGGCAAACGCGTTCTATGATTTACGAACCAGCCGGACACTGTTCTCTTCCTACCAGATTTCGCGTAACACCGACTGCTGCGGCTTCAGCGTGCAAATCCGCCGGTTCAATCTGGGCATCCGCGACGAGAACCAGTACCTATTTTCGTTTTCCGTTGCGAATATTGGATCTTTCGGCAGCTTGCAGCGGCAATCGCGGCTCTTCTGAACGTTTCCTAGCCTCCATCGCTTGCCGACAATGCTCGATCCAATACCGAAACAAAATCGCGCGACTTGTGATTGACCGATTCGCGAAGGCATTTCAGCTCCCGCTCCACGCTGCGCAGGCGGTCTGCTAAATGCAAGCACGCCAGGACGGCGGTGCGAGTGGAGTCAAGATTTCCGGCCCGCCGTGCAATTGACGACATGAGATCGTCCACTTCGTGCGCCAGCTGCTGAGTATCTTCCGGGTCGCCGGACGTTGAAAGCGTATACGTTTGATTGAATATGGTGACCCGGACAACCTGCTTCGATGTGTCCGGAGCATTCATATCGCTTTGTTCAGCTCGCGCTCACCAGGTCCAGTTGCCCCAGAAGTCTTTCGATTCGCTCTTTGACCTGCTGCCGCTCCCCGCGCAAGCCATCCAGCTCGTCATTGGCGCGCTTCAATCCGTTGTGCAGTTCCGCATTCTCTCTCTGCAATTCCGCCGAGAGTGCCTGCGCCTCATCGCGGCCTTGTCGCGTCGAGTTCAGGTCCGATTCGGTCGCGCTCAGACGATCCTGCAATTGGCCGTTCTCGCTTCTTAGCCTGGTGATGGCCTGAACCGCGCGCGTAATGCGCTCCTCGAGAGTTGCCAGCGTGTCGATTTCCTGCTGTTGAACTGCTGCTTCCATATGCGGTGCTCAACTCCGCAACCGGAACGGTTTGCGGTGATCAGTCCATTATCGACTATTGAACTTGAGCCTGATGCGCCGCTCTTGCCTTGGCAACCAGCGAAGCAAAGCCGGTTGCATCGTTGATCGCCATATCCGCCAGGATCTTGCGATTCAGCTCGATGCCCGCCCGCTTCAGTCCGCAAATGAACTTGCTGTAGGAAATGTCTGCTGTGCGGCAGGCCGCGTTAATGCGCACAATCCAAAGCGACCGGAAATTGCGCTTTTTGAGCCGCCGCCCCACATAACCGTACCGAAGCGCTTTTTCGACCGCTTCTTGTGCGGCACGGTTCAGCTTCGATTTTGTAAGAAAAAACCCCTTCGCGCGGCGAAGCGTTTTACGGCGGTAATCCCGCCGGTGGGTACCTCTTTTTACTCTAGGCACGTTTTCTCTCCTTCTGTCTTTTGAACCTCTGCGAGGTTCCCGCGAGAGTTGCAGGCACGTGCGGCGCTCTGCTCCTGCTCGCTGTCAAAGTTGATGCGAAGATGCTTCTTAATACGGAAGCATGCTTCGAAGTTTCGCCTGATCCGTCTCATCGGCGACCACACTTTGGGTAAGTTTCCGCTTGCGTGAGCGCGGCTTCGATGTCAAAATGTGACGCGCGAACGCGTGCCGCCGGGCGATTTTCCCCGTCCCTGTCTTCTTGAAGCGCTTGGACGCACCCTTATGTGTCTTTAACTTCGGCATATTCATGTCCTGGATTGATCTACGGTCGAAACCGCGAGAACCGCACACCGACCGCGCAGCGGGGAACCGGGGCGCAACTACTTAGAAAAGTGTAACACACACTTACAATTACCCGCCCTCGACGCTCTCGGTAAGATCGTAGCGTGCCCCCGTCCGAGTCACAGAGGCTCAACGCAGGTCCAAACCGCCGCCTCGCATCCCCGCTGTTGCCCATCTTCCTCATCGTTGCGGTCGATATCCTCGGGTTCACCATCATCCTCCCTCTCCTGCCCTTCTACTCGGAGCACCTGGGGGCCTCCCCGGCAGCCGTCGGCGCTCTCGTGTCCACCTACGCCGCGTGCCAGCTCATCGCCGGTCCGATTCTCGGCCAATTGTCAGACCGCCTTGGGCGTCGACCGATCCTACTCGTCAGTCAAGCTGGCACCTTCGTCGGCTTCCTCATCCTGGCGTTTTCGACACGCGTCTGGATGCTGTTTCTCGCGCGCGCAATCGATGGCGCGACAGCCGGGAATCTATCCATAGCACAGGCTTACATCAGCGACGTGACAAAACCGGAGAACCGGGCCAAGTCGTTCGCCATAATCGGGATAGCGTTCGGATTCGGATTTCTGGTAGGACCCGGTATCTCCGGTTTCCTAGCGCACAATTTCGGTTACCAGTCACCCATCTTTGCCGCGTCTGCGCTCTCTTTAACCGCAATTCTGTGCACCTCGGCGCTCCTGCCGCGCCGCGAAGTTATTCACCAGCACAACGAGGAAGCCGCCGCAACAGGACCAGCCGGCAGACGCCTGTCCCTGATCTCATGGGGCGAGTACAGAAAGTATCTCCACGATAAAGAACTCGCGCGTTTGCTTACTCAATGGTTATTCTTCGCGTTCGCCTTTTCCACCTTCATCTCGGGATTCGCCTTATTCGCCGAACGCACTTACAAGTGGAACGGACACTGGGTGGGCGTGCGCGAGGTGGGCTACATATTCGCCTTCAATGGATTCCTGGGCATGATTATGCAAGGCGGCCTGGTTGGGCGCATGGTCAAATGGATCGGCGAACGCAAGGTGGTCGAGCTCGGGTTCATTACTTCAGCGCTCTGCTATGCAGCTATCGGATTCACAACCACCATCGGCCAGCTCCTCTGGATTATCGGCTTCTCGGCAATCGGAGCGTCCGGATTGCGCCCCACGCTTACAAGTCTCATTACGCAACGGGCGGGTAAGCGCGAGCAGGGAGTTATTATCGGACTCACTCAGTCACTGATGTCTATTGCCCAGATCACTGCCCCCGTCCTCGCCGGTTTCCTGATCGATTTATCCGATCTCCATTCCTCCTATAAACGTTTCTATCTCACCATTTGGGCCGTGTGGGCCGGTGTGCTTTCCGCTCTGGCGCTGTTATTCGAATCGCGAAGCAAAGCTGTACGCGTTCAGGATCGAGATGCTGTGGCTGAAGCTTCGCGCGTCTGAGTGGGTGGTCGTTGGTTTTTTTGCTTATGTTGCCCTGATCTCCGGCTTTTTCCCCGAACGTCCCCTCCTGCGATTCCAGCCGCTATTTCTCTTCGCCGGCGTGTCGGCTTTGCTATCCCTGCTCTCGCGTCTTTCTCAAACACAGCTGCCCGGGGCAGTATCGTATTGCCGTGACTTCCTGCCTCTCGGATTGACCCTCGTCGCCTTCCACGAAATGGAGTTATTCCTGCCGCGTCATTTCGACCACCATCTCGAATCAGCCTGGGTGCCATGGGATCATTTGCTACTTACTAAATGGCATCTTTGCGCTGCCATCGAAAGTCTCGGCAATATCTTCCCCGCTTACCTGGAGTTCTGTTATCTCCTCGTCTATGGCCTGCCGTTTTATTGCCTCACTCTGTTGTACGTTCAACATAAACGGCAAGCTATAGACCGCTTCTTAGTTATTTACCTGGTCGGTACGCTGGCTGCATACGCCTTATTCCCTTATTTCCCATCGCAGCCGCCCAGAATCGCCTTTCCCTCCCTCGACCCTCCGCATATCACAACGATTCTGCGCAGATGGAACCTCGCAATTCTAAATGCGGCAACTATTCATGTCGGCGTGTTTCCCAGCGCACATGTGTCGTCCGCATTTGCGGCAGCATGGGGTATGTTCCTGGTCATCCGCCGCAAGGTATTTGGGTCGGCGTTACTCGTTTACGCCGTAAGCGTCTCGCTCGCGACTGTCTATGGACGCTACCACTACGCCGCCGATGTCGCGGCAGGTTTCGCCGTCAGTTTGATACCCGCCGCGCTTGCAATTATGGTTGGTACGGGCAGATCCTCTCGAGGGGCGTGACATTGGGCCGGTCCGCCCAAAGCAGCGGGTTACGATAACGCCTCGTGAAGTATCCATGTGGCTTGATGGCGCAAATCGTTCCCGCGTTCTCATTCAAGCTGCCTATAATTTCCTTCATTTTGTTATACGCCCTATTTTGGTTGGCCATATCGGCGGCGCACGTCGTGATCGTCGCACTCGACGGCGCACTCGTTCCTTGCGAATATGCCTTGTCGTAGCAATCCTCGCAACTCCCAGATTTCGTGAAAGGATGGTCTATCTCTATTTTCTTGATGTAATCGTGAATCACCTGGCAATCTGTTCTGAAATCCCGTAACTTCGCCGTCGTGATAGGCAGAACTTGCTGCGCGATGGCAGGAGTGGCGTACGCAATGATCACGGCGGCAGCAAATGTCAAGGACAGCCCCCCGGCTAAGCTCCTTAGAATGCCGCAACCAGCCCGGTTCGCAGCCACCCACGCCGTTGCCCATTGCTCTTGCGTCGCGACTGCCGCTGCTCCCCGCGCCGACAGCGTCAATGTCCGGCCCACGAACGCGTTGGCAGGAACTGCAACCCGCGGCGCCGATGCGAGCAATCTGCCTTTGACCCCGCCAAGCAAACCCTCATAGATCTCAGTTACGAACTCAGCACCGGTTTGTGTTATTGCTATCGTTGTCTCGATTATCACAGCCCCAGGCACCGCCGCTGCGGCCAGCGTCGAAGTCCCGCCATTATCGAGCTGCTGAACATACTCCTCGGGAAACAGATCGATATACCCGGATATCTGATCTCGAGTCACTGAGATTACGTCGGTGCCGCTGCCCGTACCGCTTTGACATGTCTGGCATTCCGTCGTACAGACTGTGCAGAGATTAGGATCGTCGCACTCGCACTGGTACGCGCCACGATACACGCCATGGTCGTTAGGGATCGGCACGCACGTCTCTCCCTGGGCCGCGCAGCCGCATTCAGCTCCGGTCGAATGGCGGGAGTCCCCGCCGCCTGATGATTGCGCGAATGCCGTCCCCGGAGATACGATCAAGCTCGCCACGACAACCGCGACCAGCATACTATTCCATTGCTTCATTCTTGTATCTCCCGTTGCTTACACTCGTTCTACTTGTCCGATGACACACAGGTAACTTTCATTTAGTAACTGAATTTACGTTGCTTACCGGTACGGGCAAATTCTCTCGATCGGCGTCACGTTCGGCCGGTCCGCCCAAAGTGGTGGGCCCGTAAAGGGCATGGTATAGTATCCACCTGCCTTCCCGGCACACGCTGTGCCCGCTTTCTCGTTCAGCTCGCCGATGAGCTCTTTCATTTGGTTATATGCCGCGTTCTGATTCGTCATGTCTGCGGCACACGTCGTTATATCTGCACTCGAAGGCGCGCTCGTCGCTCCCGAATATGCTGTGTTGTAGCAATCCGCGCAACTGCCAGCTGTTGTATACGGATGATCTATATCTATTTTCTTTATATAGTCGAAAATCTTCTGGCAATCAGTTCTGAAATCCTGTAATCTCGCCGTCGTAATCGGCAGAAGTTGTTGTGCTATCGCAGGAGTCGCATAAGCAAGAATGACGGCAGCAGCGAACACCCACGTCAACGCGTTCACGGCGTAACTAAGCCTGAAGCAGACGAAGTGTCTTTCAATCCAATCTACCGCCCAAGCCCGTTGAAAAGCTAACGCGTTTGCTCCCTTTGCAGATAGCCTGAATACGCCCCCGGCAAGTGTTCGACCATACGCTCTAAGACTAGGAGCCTGGACCAGGACGGTTGTGCCCTGGAACACTTCAGTGATCACCTGCCCGTTCACCACTTTTGATGCGATTACGAATGTAGGAATATCGACCGGAGGCGGTGTTCCAGCACCCTGCGGGCTGACATTGCCCGTAGCCAAATCCTCAACGACGGTGTCGCTACCGTCCCACCACACCGGCGTTATCCCGGGCTGATCGCTTCCAGGCGGAAACAGATCCATATAGGAACGGACGGCCCCCGAGTCCCAATGCAGCTGGTAACTGATGGTGCCGTTTCCGCATGTATTCCATTGCAACTCCGATGATTGCGCGAATGCCATCGCCGGAGAAATGATCAAGCTCATCACGACAACCGGGGCCAGCACACTATTCCATTGCTTCATCTTCTTTATCTCCCTTGCTTACACCTGCTCTGCGTTTCCGATTAAACGCCACGAATTTTCATTTAGTAATTCAATTACCTGACTATCGATACGGGCAGACCCTCTCGATCGGCGTAACGTTAGGCCGGTCGTCCCAACGTATCGGACCGCTAAACCGCTTGGTGTAGTAGCCGTCCGGCGGATTGCTGGCGCATGCTGTGCCCGCCTTTTCGTTCAGCTCGCCGACGACCTCCTTGATGACGTTATATGTGGCGTTCTGATTTGCCATAGTTGCGGCGCAAGTCGTAATCGTTGCGCTCGAAGGCGCACTGGTCCCTTCTGAGTAGGCTTTGTTATAACACCATTCGCAAGTATTTGATTGCCCGCGCGGATTTAGGTAGGGCTGGTCTATGTCTATCTTCTTGACGTAATCGTGTATCATCTGGCAGTCGGTTCTAAAGTCTTCCAGCCTAGCTGTCGTAATGGGCAGAACAGTTCGCGCAATTGCCGGGGTGGCATAGGCGAGGATTACCGCAGCGGCAAAAGCCAGGGTCAAACCACCTGCTAGTACCCTGTGAAGTGTCCAGTTATTCCCATTGACTTGGCACCACCTTGTTGCCCAACCCCACTGCGTGTCTACGATGGTTGCTCCCCTTGGTGCGAGCTTAAGACCGTTACCGACGAAGGACCCCGGAAGAACTGCAAGCTTCGGAGCCGTTGCGAGTAGCTTTCCCTTTACACCGGGCGCGTTCTGTATGAAAATCCTGGTTACAAATTCACCGGCTTCGACCGTTGTCTCGATGATCACCTCGCCTCCCGACAAATATCCTGAGGCTGTACCCAAATGGGAAACGGCCAAGGCCTCCGTCGCACCAAGCTGGTCGAAATATCCGGCAGGGAAAAGTTGAAGGTATTCGGCAACCTGGCCCGTCCCCCATTGAACTAACTCCTCCTGACCAGTGCCGTTACTATTTTGACAGCCCACGGGATCGTCGCACTCGCACTGATATGCCCCGTCGTATTTGCCATTGGGATTCAGCAGCGGCACGCAAACCTCGCCTTGCGCCGCACAGCCGCATTCATCAGCACTTCCGGCATCCCCGCCGCCCGATGATTGCGCGAGTGCCGTCGCCGGAGAAATGATCAAGCTCATCACGACAACCGGGACCAGCAGACTATTGAATTGCTTCACTTCTTCTCTCCCTATTGCTTTACACTTGTTCTGCATTCCACCTGACAGACACACTTAGAGCGCGCACGCGCCTAAGTGTGAAGCGATTCACTATCGCGAACCGTCTATGCTGCGGCGTGCCGAGCCACTATCCTATGCGGACTTGCATCTTGTCAACGGGAATAGGTAGAAAGCAGTACTACTGCTTTGAAGGTACGCTCGGCTAAGCCGCGCCGTAGATACCCGGCCGTGCTTCTTTTCCACACGCGCGCCGCGCAATTCGTGCCTGCAATAAGTACCTATACCCAAGCTTGCGCACCTGTAAGTGTCTGTAGGACAAATGCAGGTCATTTTGGCAACAATCGTGCTGATTTATGATTACGGTATGAGACTATTTCTGTGCGCATTGGCCGTCTCCCTGCCCGCCCTGCTGCTCGGGCAGGAAAAGAACCCCACTCAGACCGCCTCCCAACCGGCTGATCAGCAAGGCGCTCCCGGCGGGCCAAACCCGATTTTCCGTGTCCAGGTTGTGTCGCATTCTATCGCCGCCATCAGCTACCGCAACCGCAGCGGATGGACGAAGGTCGACTTTCAAGGCACCTCTATCGCTCCTCGCGCCAAAGGCACCGCTGAGGTAAACGGCCGTCTCGGTCACATGCAAATCAAGCTGGATGTGAAAGACTTGCCCCCTCCCCAGACCTTCGGATCTGAGTACCTGACTTATGTACTCTGGGCCATTACGCCGGAGGGCCATCCCGAGAATCTCGGTGAGATCGTCATCGATTCCAACGGCAGTTACAAAGCGGATACAATCAGCACAAATCTTCAGGCGTTCGGACTCATAATTACCGCCGAGCCCTACTTTTACGTGAACATGCCAAGCGACGTCGTCGTTATGGAGAACATAGTCCGGCAAGACACCGTCGGTAAGGCCGAAATTGTAAATGCAAAATACGAACTGCTGCCGCGCGGGCAATACACTTACCACGTTAGCCAGGCCGAACTCCACCCCGTCGACCTCACGAACAAGAAGAACCCGCTTGAATTGTATGAAGCGCAGAATGCGGTACAAATTGCGCGCTATGCGAAAGCTGATAAGTACGCCACCGACAGCTTTCAAAAAGCCGTGCAACTGCTGGACCAGGCGGAAGATTATCAAAAACGCAAACAGTGGAAGCCCGCCATTATGACGGCTAAAGAGGCTGTTCAGAGCGCCGAGGATGCCCGCATTGTTTCCACACGGCGACAGCAACAGATCGCGACCGATGAAGAGCGTCAGCAGGCTGCCGAACGCGAATCAGCCGCCAAGGCTCGCGCGGAACAGGAAGCTCAGGCCGCCGCCGAAGCTGCGCGCCAGAGGCAGCAGGCCGAGCAGCAGGCTCAGTTAGAAGCTCAACAGCGCGCCGCCGCTGAACGAGCCAAGCAGGAAGCCGATGCCGCCCGTGCGCAAGCTGCCGCAGAGGCCGAAAGAGCGCGTGTAGCCGCCGAAGAAGCGAATCGCCTCCGCCAACAGGCCGAAGCCGATAAGAACGCTCTCCGCGCTCAGTTGCTCCAACAGTTCAACTCCGTGCTCCAGACCCGCGAAACTCCGCGCGGCCTTGTCATCAATATGAGCGACGTCCTGTTCGATACGGGCAAGTACACCGTCAAGGAAAATGCACGCGAAAAACTTGCGCGTCTGTCGGGCATCATCATCTCGCACCCCGGTCTGAATCTGCAGGTTGAAGGCTACACCGACAGCACCGGTTCCGAGATGTACAATCAGAAGCTCTCGGAACAACGCGCCGACACCGTGCGCGCTTACCTGATCGGGCAAGGCATCAATCCACAGAACATCACTGGCATTGGCTATGGGGAATCCTACCCGGTCGCTTCGAATAACACGGCTGCGGGCCGCGCCATGAACCGCCGCGTCGAGCTCGTGGTTTCCGGCGAAGTGATCGGCGTTAAAATCGGCGTGCCGCCCAGCCAGGGCCAGGAACCCGCAATGACACCGGGCACAACCGCCGCGCCCACCACGTCCGCGCCCGCCAACCAGATGCCCGGCGGGCAGCTAACTCCACGTCAATAGCGCCGCCCGAGTGGCGAATACTGAGGTTGTTTCGGGCCGCAAATGTGCGGCCCCGGGCGTCCTGTTCGGTACCTGCATTTTTCTCAGCGCCTTCCTGCTCTTCTCTGTCGAGCCGCTCTTAGCAAAACGCATCCTGCCCTGGTTCGGTGGCTCAGCCGCCGTCTGGTCAACCTGCCTCGTTTTCTATCAAGGCGCTTTGTTGCTTGGCTACTTGTATGCGCGATACGCCGCCGCCCGCCTCCCCGCATCCACCCAATGCCTGATACATGTCGTCATCCTACTCGCGTCAGTTTTGACCTTGCCGGTCGGTCCGGGCTCGCATTGGGCCCGCGCTGCCCCTAGTGATCCCGCTTGGC
>JAFAQG010000528.1 GCA_019246575.1 Acidobacteriaceae bacterium | reverse complement strand
CGTGAGAGTAACATCTTCGGTTCAGACGAATTACAAAGGGAAGGCCAAAGATCTGGCGGTTACGTTTCGCATCTACCACGGTCCTCAATGGAAGATCGCAAAGCTCGAGATCATGGGGCCAGCCCGGCTGGATATCGGTGCCATCCGCGATCAACTGTATTCGATTGAAGGTCAGCCGTACGCGGACGTAAACGTGTCATCGGATCGCAATCGCATCCTGGAATACTATTACGAGCACGGTTTTTTGCGGGCTGGCTTCGCTTACCAGTACAAGCCGGGTCCGGACCCCGCAACTGTCAATCTGACTTACTTCATTACCGAAGGTCCACAGGAGTTTGTACGCGGCGTTATCTTGTCGGGACTAAACCGCACCAGACCGGAGTTGGTGCGCGGGATCGTCAAATTCACAGATGGCGAGCCGGTCTCGCTTTCGAAGATGAATGATATCTCGCGCGAACTGACGGATTTAGGCATTTTCGCGACCGTCAATAACGGATTGCAGGATCCGGCCGGCACGAGCCGGTATAAATGGGTTCTCTACGATTTCGGGGAAGCGGCCCGCTACTCATTCAATCTGGGCCTTGGGCTGGAAGTCGGGCAACTTAGTAAGACCACAAGCAATCTATCCCGGTCAGGCGGGGCAAAGGGAGTTTCTCCCATCATCTCGTTTGACGTGAACCGGAGAAACTTTCTCGGCAGAGGGCAGACAGTCTCATTGCAGACCAGGTACTCGACCCTCGAGCAGCGCGAATCCTTGAATTACATTGTGCCGCGGTTTTTGGGATCACTGAATAGAACCGTAACGTTTTCGGTGCTCTACGATACGACGCAACAGGTACAGACGTTCTCGTCCCGGCGCGAGGAAGCATCGTTGCAAACCGCGCAGCGCTTCAATCGAGCGTCGACGCTGCTGCTGCGGTTTCAATACCGGCGAGTGAGCACCGGCAATGTCGTAATTCCGGCTCTGCTGATCCCGACTCTTCTGCAGCCGGTGCGCATCGGAATGTTTTCCTGCAGCTACATACAGGACCACCGTGATAACCCAACCGATGCCCATCGCGGATTTTGGAACACGTTAGACGTGGGCGTGGCGGGGAATTTTTTTGGATCACAACGAAGTTTCGTTCGGGCTCTAGCTCGGAACGCGACCTATACTCCGCTGGGACACAACCTGGTGCTGGCGCGTCAGACTCAAATTGGCGCGATTGTTCCATTTAGCATCGCACAGGGGCTGACTTCATTCGAGGCGATTCCGTTACCCGAGCGCTTCTTTGGCGGCGGCAGCGTGTCGATGCGCGGCTTTGGGAACAACCAGGCGGGTCCGCGCGACATCGGAACGGTGACGGAAACTCCAGGTCCGGGGTCCCCGAACAGCGCGGCAACGGGCTTCCCGATCGGAGGGAACGGGCTGTTTTTCAACAATGTGGAGTTACGATTTCCGCTGCTTGGACCCAACATCACGGGGGTGTTCTTTGAGGACATGGGGAACATTTACACGCGGTTCAGCGACATATCGCTGCGCTATCACCAGCAAGGAAATCAGGATTTCAACTACGCTGTTCAGGCCCCGGGATTCGGAATTCGGTACAAAACGCCGCTCGGACCAGTGCGAGTCGACTTATCGTACGGGCTGAACCCGCCGAGATACGAAGGATTCAGTACCAGCACGACTGTTCAGGATCTCCTGAATTGCAGCAGAACGAACAGTTGCACAACCGGGCCGCAGCGGCTGAGCCATTTCAATTTCTTTTTCTCGATCGGGCAGGCCTTCTAATGCGATGGCGCGCGTGCGCACTGCTGTTGCTTGTTACTTATCCGGCTGCGGCCGTCATCATCGATCGAATTGCGATCGTGGTCGGGAACTCCATCATCAAGGACAGCGACATCGACCGAGATATTCGAGTTACAGATTTTTTAAACAGCGATGCGCTGAATTTAAGCAACGATGCGCGCAAGAAAGCCGCAAGCCGTCTCATTGATCAGGGGTTTATTCACCGCGAGATATTGATGGGCGATTATCCCATGGCCGGCGTTCAGGAAGCAGATGATCAGCTGAACAAGATCACGAAAGAGAGATTTCACAACGGCGCCGCGCTGAACGAAGCTCTCCGGCGCTACGGGCTAAGCGAAGCGGACCTCCGTAGCCATTTCCAATGGCAACTGACTGTGCTGCGGTTCATTGATGCAAGGTTCAGGCCGGCGGCATACGTCAGCGACGACGAAATTGAGAGCTATGTGCGCACGCATGAGAGTGCGCTGCGCCGGCAGTACCCGAATAAGGACGAGGCGGAACTGCGCGACGAGGTTCGAAGTATTTTGGCCGGGGAGAAAATCAACCAGCTCTTCTTTGCGTGGCTCGACGAGCAGCGGAAATCGACAAACATCAAATACTACGAGGAGAGTTTACGATGAGTAAGCGAAAGAAAATACTTCTCATCGTCGCCGGGTCCATCGCCGGATTGATTGTTAT
>JAFAQG010000518.1 GCA_019246575.1 Acidobacteriaceae bacterium | reverse complement strand
CGGCACATTGAAACAGAGTTTGCTGAACAGGGTTGCATCGCAATCCGTGGTCATCGCGATCAGGCCGATGTGCACCAACTCGCTCGCATGCTCCCCAATGGCATGCACGCCCAGGAGCTTCAGATCCTCACGCCGGAGAATCAGCTTGAGAAAGCCTTCCGTTTCACCGATAATGCAACCTCGGGGATTGTCCATGTACCGCGCGCGCCCGACCACATAATCGAGTCCTGCCGTACGGACCGCCTGCTCAGTATCGCCGGCCATCGCCACCTCGGGAATCGTATAGACGGCAGAAGGCAAGATGTCCCGACCCGGAAGATCATCCGCGGCGCCGAACGCAACAGTCATCGCACGCCTCGCCTGTTGCATGCCCGTCGAGGCAAGTGCGGGAAAACCGATCACATCGCCTGCAGCGCAGATGTGCGGGACCGCAGTACGGTAATTCTCGTCCACTTTCAGGTCACCGCGCTCGCCGGGCGTAAGGCCGGCCGCTGCAAGGTTCAGAAATCTGGTACTACTTCTCCGGCCCGCTGCCACAAGCACTGCCTGCGTCTGCACGACGCATCCCGATTCCAGACTGAGAGTAATTTCGCCTCCCGCACTGGTGCATTCCGCGACCCGTTCGCGGCAGTGCATTTCGATTCCGCTGGCACGTACAGCTCGCATGAGTGCCTCCGAGACTTCAGAGTCGAGAAACGGCAGCAGCACGTCACGGCTATCAATCAGATGAACTTTTGTGCCGAGCGCAGCGAATGTACACGCATATTCACTGCCTACAGCTCCGGCCCCCACAACCGCCAGCGATTTGGGAATCGTCTCGAGCTCGAGAATGCTATCCGAATCGTAAACTCCGGGCTTGTCGAACGGAAAGCCTACGGGGCGATTGGGTGAAGAGCCGGTTGCAATCAGGATTCGTTCCGCACGAAAGAGCCTTGATGTGGTATCGCTCCGGACGGCGATGGTATGGGGGTCGTCGAAATGCGCCTCACCTACAACGAATTCGACCGACGACGCCTCGACAAGTTGCGCGAGCATTCGGTTCAGAGCCTCCCTTACTGCGTGCTCGCGCCGCATGAGGTCGGAAACGGTCGCTTCGCGGCGCAACGAAAGGTCGACTCCGTAGAGATCGCGCGACTGTATGCCCGACAGGGCCAGTGCAGTCTCGCGCAACGTCTTGCTAGGCACCGTACCGGTGTTCGCGCCTGCCCCACCGAGATCGCCATAGCGATCGATGAGGACAACGCTAGCGCCAAGAGACGCAGCCGTAGTTGCGCCTACGATTCCGGCCGGTCCGGCGCCGATTACCGCGAGATCGTACATCTTTTGTGTTGTCATAACTGGTCCGAAACTCCCTTTGACCTTCCATCAAACATCTGCTGGGTCCACGCCCATCACTTCGCACAGGCGAGACGCCGTTACCGGAGTTGTCAAAATCTCCTCCACGTCGCAATCCAGCGCATCCCACCACAACTCGGCCGTACTCGTTGAAGTCAATAGCACGACAGGAATGGATGTCGAGACACCCCTGAGGTGTTCAACGAGATCTCTCCAATTGCCGTCTGCCAAGGCGAGCTCCGTCACAATGCCGGTTTCCTCGGGTTCAGGGTCCAGCAAGTCGGTTGCCCCCTTGATACTGTTTGCCCACTTCACATTGAGACCCCGCCGTTGCAACTCGTGCTCGACGATCGCTTCTGGTTTTCTGCCGCTCACAAACATAATCGTGTTTACTCGCTCCTCACTCTGCATCAATGCCTTGTTCACTCGATTTCAAGGCTAGTTGAGTTCGCGCACGAATTGACGTAAGCGGCCGTAAGGTGACGTTATATGCCCGAGGCGCCGCGCGAAAGCATATGATTGTAGGTACTTCACTACGCGTCATGGTGGGTTCGTTACCCCAAGAGTGGCCGGCTGATACGGCACGCGGGCCCGTGCCGGCAACAACGGTCCGCGAGCAACTGACGCGTGTGGTGAGCAGCCCGGGGTTCGTTTCGTCAGCCCGGCTCGTTCGCTTTCTAACCCACATCGTGAATCGCACGAT
The DNA here is from genome assembly GCA_019246575.1 of Acidobacteriaceae bacterium. The sequence continues at coordinate 2,404 of JAFAQG010000518.1, read as the reverse complement.
TGATGGCGATCCCGACAGCCTGAAAGAGTTCTCGATCGCTATGGAGGTCTTCGATCGCACTGCGGATTACGATCCGAACATTGATGCGATTGTGCGAGTCGAGGCTCGGCGCCTCAGATCGAAGCTGAAGTCGTATTACGAGGAAGGGCCGGGCAGGAGCGATCCCGTTCTCATTGGACTGCGGCCGGGCAGCTATGTCCCGATCTTCCGATGGCTGGAAAGAGAGCCAGAAGAAGACAGGCAAAACCAGCGCGCTGCAATCGAACCTCGTCGTGCGTCAGTTGCCGTGTTGCCCTTCGTGAACATGAGTCCGGAGCCTGAGCAGGACTACTTCTGCGACGGTATCAGTGAAGAAATTATAAACACACTTACCCACGTTCCGGGGCTGAATGTTATTGCACGGACGTCGGCGTTTCAATTCAAAGGTGTTCCCGTGGATATCCGGGAAGTGGGCCAGCGGCTCGGAGCCGATCTCATCATCGAGGGAAGTGTTAGGAAGGCAGGCGTGCAACTGCGCATCACTGCGCAGGCAATCCACAGTGAGTCCGGCCATCACCTGTGGTCTGAGACGTTCCGCCGTGAACTGAAGGATATCTTCGCCGTCCAAGAAGGGATTGCCGAATCCGTAGCCGGTTTGCTCCGCCTTCACCTGCCGGACATGCAAGTTGATTCTTCGAAGCGTCAGCTCGAGCCGTATACAAGATACTTACGAGCACGATTCCTCATTCATCAACAATCCCCGGAAGCGCTGCGAACTGCGGTCCAGCAATTGCGCGAACTGATTCAGCTTTTCCCGGACTATGCTCCCGCCTATAGTGGGTTGGCTGCGGCCAACGGTCTTCTTTGCCTTTTCGGCGAAGTGTTGGGGCGCGATCTCTATCCAGAGTTGAAGGCGAACGCCGAGCGGGGCTACGCGCTCGAGCCCGATTCGGGAGAAACGTGCGCAGTGCTTGGGGGACTCCGAGGCTGGTTTGAATACCGCTGGGATGAAGCCAACCGGCTGTACGAACGCGCGGTGAAATTACAACCGGGCCATGCCGGAGCTCATATGTTCAGCGCGATGGCCTTGCTATGCCAGGACAACATAGAGGCAGCAGAAGCGGGCCTTCGACGCTCAACTGAATTGGATCCGCTTTCAGCCAGTGACTGCGCGCGAATGGCTTACTTATGTTACGTAAAAGGCGATTGCGGCGCAGCCGCCAAACAGCTGAAGAAGTCTTTCGAGTTGGATCGCAACTATGCCGAAGCGCGGTTTTACGAGGGACTCGTGCGCTTCCGGCAAGAAGACTTTGACGGCGTAATCCAGAGTATTTCTGACTCTGAGTTTCCGTTGCACGCTGGGCTAATGGCCGCAGCCTACGCCCGTAAAGGAAGCGAGGCGCGGGCTCGGAAACGCGTGGAGGCGATTAGCCGGATGGCAGAGAAGCAGTACGTCACGCCGCTGGCGGAAGCGCTCGCAGCCATCGGCATGAGAGACCACGATCTTGCATTCAAGCGCCTGGAAGAGGCCATTGAGCACAAAACAAATTTTGTAAATATGCTGGCGGTCGAGCCGTTTTTCGAGCCGCTTCGCGAGGATCGTCGATTCTCCAGGTTGCTGAAAAGGCTGAATCTCCCGCTAATTCGGCCGTAAGCTTACGAAGCACTTACGGCGCGTTACTGCCATCACGCGCCTTGTTCGAGCCACCATTGCCTCAAGATGGCACGAGGCAAAGAAGCTAAATCGACACAGCGCTTCATACGAACGTCAGCGTTGCTGCTTAGCGCGTTCACCACGCTGGCGCACGCTCAGGAATCAACTGTCCCTGTATTGACGCTCGACGAAGCGATCTCACAAGCAGTCGCCAATAACAGCGACCTCAAAACGGCCGACCTGGAGACGTATCGCGCCGCCGATGACCTCGCAGCGAACAAGACCAGACGGTTCGCCAACACGGAGGTTACCGCGCTCGGCGGCCAATTATTAACCAAGCCATCGGTGACGTTTCAGCGAGGCTCTTTCGGCATTTACAACGCCACCGGACCAATTCCGTCCACAAACCAGACTATCGAGGTCGCCCGCAAACCGGCCGGCGTGGTATTCGGCTCTGTCGCTCAACCGCTTACAACGCAATACCGGTTGCATCTGCAGTTGAAGGCTCTCTCGCTTGGCGTTGACGCGGTCAAGCAGGATCGCGAGAAGACGCGCTTACAGGTCATCGACCAGGTTCGGCGCGCGTACAACGAGGTTGCTGAGGCACAGAGCGCCCTTGACAGCCTGGAGGCTTCGCTTCCTTATTACCAGGAATCGAAGCGCCTTGCGACGGAGAACTTCCGGCGCGAAACCATTCTCGAGTCGGACTTACTCGGATCTGACGTGCAACTGCTGAAAGCGCAATACGCCATTCGCGACACAAGCGACAAG
>JAFAQG010000494.1 GCA_019246575.1 Acidobacteriaceae bacterium | reverse complement strand
AATGGGCGCGTACGGGCTCTGCTGCTCACCGATGTGATCGAGCTCCTGGCCGAGTGCGATTTTTCGCAGCAGCGCGAAGGTGCCGTACAGAACGCCGCGATCGTTTGATGCCGTAATGAGAAAGATGCGATGCCCGTGCGCAGCGGTGGTCTTCAAAACATAGGCGTCGTCTATTAAAGCGTCCGGAAGTGCAATCTCAGGCGCGGCGCTCCGGACGGATGCGATCGTGCCGAAAAGGAAGCAGCTTTCATTGGTGAGCTCTTTCTCGATGCGCAGCGTGCGGCCGAGCATCGTCTGGATGCCGCGCAGCAGCTCATCTCGCGCAGCAGTCATCACCGGCGAGTTATCGAGCGTAACTACGACAGCAGGAAAAATCTCGTAGGTCTGGCGCAGGTTCGGATTGTCGATGGGCGCGTAACGCAGCCACGCCGCATACCCGGTTTCCCCCTGCAAGTGCGAACATAGCACGAACCCAAAAACTGCCGCGCTCCATTTCATCAGGCGCGCGCTCCGGCAATGACGGTTTTCCGTAGAGTGGGACAGCGAGCGTCTTTCGGATCTGCCCAGCGATCGTTCGGAATGATGGGCGCCCAGTCGGGCCGCAGCGGGTCCTGATCGTACGGATAGCCGCCGAGCTCTTTATAGAGCTCCTGATATTGCCGCAGCTTTTCGCGATCGAGCTTCACGCCCAGGCCAGGCCCGTCGGGAATGGCGATTAAACCGTTTTTGTACGGCAGCAATCCGCCTTCAATAATGTCGTCCGTCAGATGATGATAGTGCGCATCGGCTGCATAGGACAGGTTCGGAATGACCGCGCCCAGATGCAGCATGGTCGCGAGCTGAATACCCAATTCGCCGGAGGAATGCACGGCGACGCCGAGCTGGAAGGTCTCGCAAACGCCCGCGGCTTTGATGCAGGGCCGGATGCCGCCCCAGAACGTGGTATCGAGCAGAATCACATCGACCGCGATATCGAGGACGTCCGCAGCTAATTGCTCGAAGTTAACGACCACCGTATTCGTCGCGAGCGGGATACGAACCATCTGCCGCACGCGCCGCAGGCCGTTCAACCCGAACACCGGATCTTCCAGGTAATCGTTGCGGAGGTCTTCGATTGCTTGCCCGACGCGAATGGCCTGCTCCGTCGACCATGCGCCGTTCGGGTCGATGCGCACGCTGTCGTTCGGAAAGGCTTTGGCAAGCGCGCGAAACGCTTCCACTTCGTAATCGGGAGGAAAAACTCCGGCTTTCAATTTATGGCTGGTGAACCCGTACTTCTCTTTGGCCTCTCGTGCGAACGCGATGAGCTGATCGGGAGTGCGAACTTCGCCTTTTCCCGTGTCTTCGTGCGCGTAACGCCAGAAGCAATACGTGGCAAACGGTACACGATCGCGCAGTTTGCCGCCCAGAATCGCGTGGACAGGCACGTTCCAGGCCTGACCGAGAATGTCGAGGCAGGCGAACTCGAGCGCAGCAAGGAGTTGAGTGCGATTGTTATAGAGCGACGCGGTGGGGTTGGCGATACGGAATCGCATCTCTTCGAGGCGAGCCGGGTCGTGGCCGATCAGATAGGACTTCAAGGAGCGGATTGCTGCTTCTGCGGATTCACCTCCGCCGCCCATCTCGCCGAGGCCCAGCAAACCGTTGTCGGTTTCTACTTCGATGACCGTTCGGACGAAGCGTCCCCAGTGGCAACCGTTCGCATGTCGCAGCGCAGCATGGAGCGGAACGGTGACGGTGTGTGCGCGAATATCCGCGATTCGCATATTGCCTTATTGCGCGAAGAGCTTCAAATCCACAGCATCCGCCATCATTTCATACCCGCGAACGCTGGGATGTAAGTGATCGCCGCTATCGACCGCGGGCGAAAGATGTGACGGGTTCCGCGGATCGCGGGTAGCGGCGTCGAAATCGATGACGCCGTCGAAATTGCCGCTGGTTCGTATCCAGTTATTCACCGCTTGGCGCGTCGCCTCGCCTTCCGGGCGGAAATAGAATGCGCCTTGATACGGCAGGATGGTTGCGCCGTAAACGCGAATGTTGTGCGTATGTGCGCGAACGATGATCTGCTTATAGGCGTCGATTAAATCCTGTGCGCTAGGCGGCTCTTCGCCATGAGCACGGGCGCTCGCACCGGTGCCGATATCGTTGATGCCTTCGAGCACGACGAGCCAGCGCACACTCGTTTGGGCCAGGATGTCGCGATCGAACCGCGCCAGAGCGTTCGGGCCCAAGCCATCGTGCAATAAGCGATTGCCGCCGATACCGTGGTTCAATACGCCGACGGATGCCGTCGCACTATTTGAGTGCAGACGCCGCGCCAGGTTGTCGGTCCATCGATTGTTGTCGTTTGTTGTCGAACCGTGTCCATCGGTTATGGAATCGCCGAGGATGGCTACGGCCGCGCCGGATTCGGCCTCCACATCGACACCGTTCAGGAAATACCAGTGATCGATGTGGGCGGCGTTGGGCAGATCCGAGGCGGAAACCGCGTCGCCGGTTTCGAGGTAAGAAGTGGCTCGAGAGCCGGGGTGCGTCGTGACCGGATTCGACGCCGCCGTTAAGCGAATTGTGATTGCCAAGTCACCGAGTGGAGCGACATCGAAGTCGAGAGGATCCGAAACGATTAGCGCTCCCGCGGGGATATTTACGGATGGGTTGCCATCGAAGGTCAGCGCCTTGTCCGTTTGCGGCTTGATAGCGCTTCCACCCGCTGAGAGTGCGATGTGGGCGGCCGCAATTGGGAGCGCGGTGGCGCCAAAAGAGTTCGAGAAACGCACGCGCAGCCGTTTCCCTCCGACCGACACATGCACGATTTGCCTGAGCGTGTTACTTGCGAAGCCCGGAGCGGGCGGCGCGTTTGTGTTGTCACTCGCCTGGGGCGACGAGGCCCATGTGCCGATCCAGTGAGCAGCAGTCGGAACTCCGGCGCGGCCGCTGTTCTGCGAGAGTCCGGCCGCGATGAGGACTGCCCAGAGTAACTGGGCGACCGGCATTCGCATCCGAAAATGTTAGAAACGCAGATACCCGGCCACAACCAGATAGCGCGGACTGGATTGCGTTCCGGTGATCACGCCGAAGCCGTTATAGTTGATCGCACCGTTTGCGCCCGTTGTCCAGCAGCAGTTTGCAACTCCCCCGGTTGCAGTGCCTGGGTTCGAAAACACAGGCGTATTCGTCAAGTTGTAAGCCTCGCCCTGCAACTGGAAGTTGATCTTTCCTTCCTTGAAAGGAAACGTGCGGGAAATAGTGGCGTTCCAGGCGAACAAGCCAGGCCCAAACAAGCCGCCGAGGTAGTGGCCTGTCGACCCGAGTACGCCGTTGGGCGGGTTGGCGAAAGCCGAGCCATCGAAATAAGGGTGACTGGAATCGGTGCCGCCCAAGATCGTCACGACGGGATTAATTTGGTTAGCACTGTTGCTTTGGCCGCCGGCGTTGAGCGAAGAGCTCGTGCCAACGCCGAAGGGCAACCCGCTTTGGCGCGAGAGCGTCCCGGCAAGCTCCCAGTTGCCGACGATCCAGGATGTCCAGCCGTGGTTCAGCCAAGTGTGTCCCTTTCCGAAGGGCAGTTGATACACGTAATAGAACTGGAAATTATGCGGCCGGTCGAATCCGGCGACTTGCTTGTCCAGCGTGAAAGATACGGGGTAGGTTCGCCAAAGCGTGCCGTCGTTATTATCTCCGTTGATGTTATCGATCGCCTTAGAGAAGGTGTAACTAACCCCGAGGAGGGACGGCCCAATGCGCTTTCGAACGGTCGCTTCCAACGCGTTGTAAGTCATGTTGCCGAACGGCTCGACCATATTCAAATCGGTCGTCAGATACGGATTGAGTTGCCGTCCGGCGGTACCGGCGCCGGGGGCCGCGCCGTTGATGTTCACGTTCATGTCGATATGCACGCCGTGGGTACCGATATACCCCAATTGCGCCACCAGCGTGGGTGAGAATTCGTGCTGAACCGTGAAGTTCCAGCTTTCGTAATATCCGCGATTGAAATAGGCCGGGAATGTGACGGTGCTTGTGCTCGGCAGATAGGTGGTCGGGGAAGCTGTCGATGAGGGTTTGATGATACCCACCGTAATGTCCGGGAATGTCGGGGCCGGAATGCCGTCGGCGAGCGACACTCGGGTGGATCCATCGGAGTTCGGAACCCCCGCGTAGCTAATGAACTGGTATGTGTTCGCCGGATTGTAATCCTGATTGACGATGGATGGGTATTGATTGCGTTGGTTACGCATATTGTCGGGATCGGTACTGATGCCGTATCCGGCGCGGACAACTGTTTTTTCAGTCAACCGGTAAGCCACACCCAACCGCGGACCAAAGCCCTTCTTGCTGGCGCTCGCATAAGCGTGCTCCGGCACGCCGTTTTCGCCGCCGACGTAGATGAACTTAGTCATCGGATCGAAACGAACTGCGCCGTAGTGGTCATGCGAGTAGATGGGATAATACTCCCACCGCAAGCCGTAATCGAAAGTCAGTTTAGGCGTCACCTGCCACATATCGCGCACATAGAAAGCCCAGGTCGAGAAGCGCAGCGCGATGGGATCGACCACCTGAGTCACTTTGCCTGCGCGGGATGGGAATCCAAGCAGGAATTGGGCCCAGGAATTGGCCGGACTCGACGGCAGCGGACTGCCTGGGGGAGCGTTGTTGATGGCTGTGCCGCCTTTGAGGGCCGTCAACGAACCATCGAAGCCGAACGTACCGCGGGCGGTACCGAAAGTGCCGCCCTGCGGCTGAAAATGGTTGAGGCCGGCTTTGTCGTATTCGAAACCGGCGCGGATGTTATGCGCACCTCTGATGTGGGTGACGTTGATTGTACTCGTGTACTGGTTGTCGCGGAATCGGAATGGGCTGCCGGTGCTGGCATTCCCGATATTTGCAATGCCGGCTACCTGGAAGGCGGGAATGCCTGCGTAATCCGGACCGGGGCCGTTCGTTCCCGGAATATGAAGCACGTCGCTTCCGAAATCACCATCCAAAGGATCGCCATTGGCGCCGATGTTCTGCCGGGTGTAGCCGACGTTTCCGTCGAAAAGCAGATTGGGCGAGGCGCTATAGGTCAGGCCTATGGCCGCCACCTGGATACGGCCGCCCGCGTGGCCCGGATTGCCGCCGTTGAAAGCATCGCCGCCGGCTTTACCGAGAACCAGGGGCGCCACGATATCCATTGGTGAGATGCTGTAGCGGCCCCACAGCATGGCCTTGTCGTTGGGATTGTAGTTGGCCTTCCAATCGTAACGATCCACGGTGTACGACGTGGCGCCGTACGCATCGTAGTTGTTGACAAACACGTTGGGCCTGGTTAGAGAAGGCAGCAGTCCGGTAAGCGTGGCGGCGGCGGGAGAGATGCGAGACGTGGGAATCATGTTGTTCAGGAACGGCGTGCGTCCCGTGCCGTCGGAGTTGCCGGTGAGGGGATCGTAGACTACCACGCCGGTCGCGCTGAAATCGCCGGTGCGCATGGCGGCGGTGGGCAGCGTCAGATTGGGAGAACCGGCGAACTGCACCTGCCGGGTGCTCTCGTAAGACATGAACCAGAACAGCTTGTCTCTACCGTGGATGATTTTCGGAATCCACACCGGGCCACCAAGAGTAAATCCGAACTGGTTCTGGATGTTCTTGGAAAGGCGGCCCGGGCGAGTGAAGACGTTGTTGATGGCGTCGAAAGAATTGTTGGTATTGCGCTCGAAAAACGAGCCGTGCAAGTCATTCGTACCGGTCTTGATGGCGACGTTCACTGCCGCGCCGCCGGCCATCCCCTGCTCGGCATCGTAGGCATTCGTGCTGACGGCGACGGTCTGAATGGCCTCCGGCGAGGGCACGTAAGCGATGTTCACCGGCAGCCACGGGTATGCATTTAACGCGCCGTCGATCCTGGTGTTGTTGGCTTGCGAAGATACACCGTTCTGAAATACGGTGATCGCCCGCTGCGGGTTGCCGGCCGCGGAATTGGCTTCGCCTGTCCCGGGCGTGGTGACCGCGCCGGGTTGCAACAGCAGCAGCGATTGGAAGTTTTTGCCTTCGGTGCCGTTGTAGGGCAATTGCTCGACTTCCGTGGTGGAGATCTCCGTATGGACGTCGGCTTTATCGGTTTGCAGCACCACGGCTTCGGCAGAGACCTCCACCTTCTGACTGGTGGACGTAATTTGCAATTGCACATCTACGCGGCGCACGTCGTTTGCCTGCACGGGTACATTCGTTTCCGAAAAAGCTTGGAAAGACGGAGCGCTAATGGTCACCGTGTATGGGCCCGGCTGTAAATCGGCGAACCGGTAGACACCGCGTTCATCGGTAGTAACGTCGTGCTTCACGTTCGTGCCTTGATTCAAAGCTTCGACGTGTGCGGCGGCAACGCCTGCGCCTGAAGGGTCGGTTACGTTGCCAGTGAGGGACCCATACAGCACCTGCGCCTCAACCTGGGAAACTCCTGCGGCAAATAGCAGGCCTGTCAAAATCGCCAGTTCAATTCGAGACATCGACATTCGAGCGTCTATTCCTTTCTGGGCGCCTGCATTCAAAGTCGAGTGGACAGAGCGACGCCCGACACCGATTGATATAAACAGCTATGAACCAAGCTAGAGCACACGAAGCTTCCCTGCCGGATGAAACAAAAGACCCTTGTCGTACAATCCTCAAGAGAAAGTGCGTGCCTCAAACTATATCCCCGAGCGGCGGCGCTGTCAAGATGATTGTGCACTCATGAATATTACCTCCCGAATCGTGGTATTAGCGCTTATTCCGCTGGCTTTGCTCGCACAGGACAGACCCAAGTATCAGGACCCGGCCGGCATCCCGGAAGAGCGCGCGAGAGACCTGGTATCGCGCATGACGCTCGAGGAGAAGGCCGGGCAGATGCTCAATTCGGCTCCCGCCATTCCCCGCCTGGGCGTACCCGCTTACGATTGGTGGAACGAAGCACTGCACGGGGTTGCGCGCGCCGGTCTGGCGACGGTTTTTCCGCAGGCGATCGGGCTCGCCGCGACCTGGGACACGGATCTCGAGCAGCGCATCGCGGACGTGATTTCGACCGAAGCGCGGGCGAAGTATAACGACGCGATTAAGCACGATAATCACGGCCGCTATTACGGATTGACGTTCTGGTCGCCGAACATCAACATTTTCCGCGACCCGCGGTGGGGGCGCGGGCAGGAGACGTACGGCGAAGACCCATATTTAACCTCGCGCATGGCGATTGCCTTCATCAAGGGAATGCAAGGCAACGATCCGCACTACTTCAAAACGATCGCGACCTCAAAACACTTCGCCGTGCATAGCGGGCCGGAGACCTCCCGCCATCAATTCGATGCGAAGGCGACCGATGAAGATCTGAACGGTACATATCTGTATGCCTTCCGGGCAACGGTATTGGAAGCCGGTGTCGATTCATTGATGTGCGCGTATAACAGGGTGAACGGCGCTCCCGCGTGCGCGAGTACGTTTCTACTTAAGGACAAGCTGCGGGATGGATGGCACTTCAATGGTTACGTGGTCAGCGATTGCGATGCGATCGACGACATCTACACGGGACACCATTACACGAACTCGCTCGCGGAAGCATCCGCGAAAGCCGTGCAGGCCGGAACGGACCTGGACTGCGGAAAATCTTACCTGACGCTGACGGATGCGGTGCACCGAGGCTATATCACGGAGCAGGAAATCAGCCGCTCGGTCGAGCGCTTGTTCGTAGCTCGAATCCGCTTGGGCATGTTCGATGCGGCGGAGCGAGTGCCGTTTTCGAAGATCGGTATGGACCAGGTGGAGTCGCCTGCTCATCAGAAGCTGGCGCTCGAGGCGGCGCGTAAATCGATCGTCCTACTTAAGAATGACGAAGCTATGTTGCCGCTGCGAACGGCGAAGCGCATTGCGGTCCTGGGTCCGGCCGCTGACGATCCGGACGCGCTGCTTGCGAATTACAACGGCATTGCGTCGCATATCGTGACGCCTCTGGAGGGCATCGAGCAGAAGTTTGGGAAGCGAGGCAAGGTGCGGTTTGCGTCGGGGGCGACGTAT
>JAFAQG010000378.1 GCA_019246575.1 Acidobacteriaceae bacterium | reverse complement strand
GCGTCCGGATCCGTACTGCTGGCGTAAAGAGAAAAATTTTGGAACCCGGCTGTTAGCGAATCGCCGATGGCGACGAGCCGCCCAACGCTCGCCGCGGACGCCGGAGTTGCCCATATACCTGCAAAAAAAGCAACAGAAGACAGCCATACTCGACCTAGTTTCATAATTCCTCCGAAAACCGCTCTTTGGAAGCGCAAACGGCGCGAGTTTGTTTAGAGCGCCTAGCGATTATGCAACCGCGTGAGGGACGCGCGCAATGCACCTGGCAATATTACTGGACTACGGACGTCGAGCGGCGGCGCCAGCCGATTTCGTTATAATCGACCGGTAGCGCGATGCCGTGTTGCGCGTCTGCCAGTCTCCGCGAAAAAAGCATGTGCAATTTGCAGTGTATTCCGCGTCCATTTTGAGCGAATGCGATCGGTTAATGTACAAATCCCGTCCGCGCGCCGCGTGCTCGACCTGGGCTGCGGGACCGGATGGGTGGTTGCAGAAGCCGACATCTCAGGCCATCCGTTCTGCGTCGGAGTGGATTATTCCGTCGATGTTCTTCAGGAGGCAAAACGGCATCAGAGTATTGCATTTGCGGCTGCCGACGGCCTGATGCTCCCGTTTCCGGCCGATTGCTTCGATATTGTCGTAGGACATGTGTCCATGCCCTACATGAACACCGAGAAAGCGTTCGCGGAGATATACCGAGTGATGACGCCGGGAGGCAGTTTCTTTCTGACATTTCATTCATTCCGGCACATTTGGGAACGCATCCCGATGAGTGCGCGCCGCGGGCATTGGAAAGACGTGATCTTTTCGATGTATGCGGGGATAAACGGTGTGCTGAATCACTTCTCATTACCGCAAATGCAGGCGTGGTGGAACAAAAAGATCTTCGAAACTGTCAATACCGCGCGTGGAGTTCACAATGCGGCGTGCAAAGCAGGCTTCAGCCTGGTCTCGACAGAGCACTCCGTTCAGCGAATATTTTTCGCGGCTACAGCAAGGAAACCAAATCCGGAAACGGGCGAAGTCTTGCCTGAGCCGGGCTGGTCAATCTACTGCCGACTGCGCGCAGAAGCACGTGCGCGTGCGATGACAACAACGGCCGGGGCATAGTGTACACAGCGTCGCAGGCGCATCGGAATTTCGCTTGACGAACTCAGCGGGTCATGCGCTCCGCCCAGAGATGACGCAGTCGCTTTGCTGGCTGGCGGCGCGACCGCGACGACGCCTACCGTGCCCGATCCATTGTCGTCTGCGCCGTGCCAGATCTCGTTTCCGCTCATGCCGTCATGATCGTGATGGCCGCTGATGAGAATGGTCTCGGCTTTGAGCTGCGGGTCGAAGCCTTCTAGCAGACCAGCGAGGTTGTAAGTCGTTCCCGTCGTCTCAGACGTGTTCTGCGAATGCAACGTGACTACGGCGTCGGGCAGCGGCCGCGATTGCGGCTTCAAATCGCGATCGATGGCGGTCTGGAGTTCAGAGGGCGACGCTCCGACGCCGGCCATCAACTCGCCGGCCGCATCATCTCCTCCCAGTGAAAAGCCTCCGCGCCTCCTCGGCCAGCTCGCTGAATATTCGTTAATAAAACCGTTCCGACGTCCCGATAACGATCCCGAACCTCCGCCCGTTTTTGACTCGGCATCACTTCGGAATCATTATCGACATCAGCTCGTAATCGCTATCGACAACACTTCGGAACGCCTATCGCCATCCCTCGGAATCCGCACCAGCCGAGCAATGCGTCCTTTTCCCGCCTGACAACTATCGCCACTGCGCCCTACACCGATAAGTTGCGTCGCTTTCAATCGCGGTTCGATGCCGATTCGATCGCTGCCCACTTAGTCCCCTCCTGAAGCTCACGGTCGGCTGTCAGAAAAAAAGTGTCGCCGGCTTCTTCGATGGGCCTCGACTAACTGTGACTTCTGTTTAGAATGTCAGACGCAATGCCATCTGAATGACTCGTGGTTGATTGGTCGTGCTCGTAATCGTGCCGAAACTAGAACTAGTGGGTGACAGATTCGGCGCCGCGAAGAGAGGATGGTTTAAGACATTGAAAATGTCTCCCCTGAACTGCAGCCTCAATCTTTCAACGATCGGGAAATTCTTCGTGATCGTCAGATCAAAGTTATTCGTCGCATCCGCGCGAAGATTATTGAATTGCGTCGGGAAGGTACGATAGTTATATTGCAATTGCTGGCTAGAGACTATATTAAACGGCGTCGTGTCGAACGCGTGATTTACATTGTGGGCATCATAGTGCAAGTCACCGCCGTTGTAAATCACATTGCCCCAGCTTAAAGGCGCGCCGCTATGAAACGTATAAATCCATGCAAGAGACCAGTTGCCTAACACCCCACTGACAATCGGCTTGACGTGCGACATGTACCGCATTCCTTTTCCGAACGGCAGGTCATAGGTTGTGCTAAAAACGAAGTTGTTCGGCCGGTCATCGGCTGAAACCCGTCTTTCTGGAGCCAGAACGCCCGCGTTTAAATAACCCAGATACTCCATCAATTTCGAATGGTCATAATTCAGAACGAACTGCACGCCGTGAGAAACCCGCTTCTGCAGTTTTACATTAAATGAATGGTAATACGAACTCCCGTTGTTCATCAGCAACTCTGTCACGCCCCCGGCAAACTCCGGGAACGGCAACAAAAGATTTACAAGCGGAGTAGTTTGACTATTCAGGTTTGTTCCAGGCAATAGCCCATAGAACGGGTTCGGAACGGCTGTATTGTACAGAGCAATTAGCGCCGTATCTCGGACGGGTGAACGGCTTAAATACTGTTCCGGCAACGCCCCAAAGTTGAAGTTGGATGTTGTGGTGAAATCCTTGGTCAGGTGCACGACATGATTCCCGAGGTACCCAAGCTCGAGCACCGTATCGTAGGGGAGTTGCTGTTGTATATCAAAAGTCCAGCGCTCGCTGTATTGATTTTGAAGGTGCGGATTGTAAAAGCTGATCGTCTGACCAAGAAAAGTGTTGACACCCAGCGATGACCCAACCGGTTGCAGAATGCCGTTCGGGAATG
>JAFAQG010000977.1 GCA_019246575.1 Acidobacteriaceae bacterium | reverse complement strand
TTTCTAACGCAAGGGCGAGTGCTTCGACGCTGGCAGATCCGGCTGGAACTTCTAAACGAAGCAGAGATTGCAGAGTTGGAGCAATTTTTTGCAGAGCAGCAGGGCGATTACGGCGCATTTGCATTTCCTGATCCCTTTAGCGGGGCGCCGGTGCCGAACTGCCGGTTTGCAGCGCCTCAGTTTGTATCGGAGTACACGGGAGTGGATGAGAGCTCGACCGTGATTTGGGTGATTGAGACCAATGGGTAACTTATTCTTTCCGCAACTCATGAGTGGCGCACTCGCCCAATATCCGATTCGGAAGGCGCTTGAAATGCGAACAGTCAAGAATGCGTTATCTGACGGGAACATGTTCTTGTACTCCGATCCCAATGGATGTCGCATGATCTGGCATTTGGAATACGCGGAGTTGTCCGATGCGGATTTACAAATGCTCGAGGCCCATTTCGCTAATTGTCAGGGAACATTTCGGGCTTTTACATTCATTGACCCTACAGAAAACATGCTGGTCTCGAGCAGTAACTTATTAAATTCACCGTGGCAGCGACTCTCGGCACTGCAGATCGTCTCGGGCGTTCCCGATCCGGTTGGAGGCACAGGAGCGTTTTCACTTACAAATACGAGCCAGGCAACAGAGCAGTTACAACAAACGTTGGTTGTTCCGGCCGGCTATCAGTACTGCCTTTCCGCCTACGTTCGTAGTTCGTATGCCACCAATCTGCTTTTGAGTCGCGCGGGCGCATCGGTGAGCGACACGCGCACATATGCGGTGGGGCAGAACTGGATACGAATCTCATCGAGCGGCAGAATCAGCGATTCCGGCACGACGTTTACCGTTGGTATCGGCATCCATCCCGGGCAAACGGTTGAAATTTACGGTGTTCAACTCGAAGCGCAGATCGCGCCATCACGGTTTCGGCCAACTACGACCAGGGGTGGGGTATATGCGAACGCACATTTTGCCGTTGACGAGTTCCCGGTAATCGCCGAAGCACCGGGACTATTTTCGACAGCGCTCATTATCGAGGCAACTGTATAGGACACGCCATGTCGACCATCAATCAGGTAAAACAACTTCCGGAATCCGATACACCGCTGCTCTTTTTTCAGTGCGTGCTGCCGTCAGGCGACGTCGAGTGCTGGAGCAGCCATTCAGTGGCGTTGAATGGTCAGCCGTATGTGGCGAGAGTCCTCAAACATAATCTGTTCGAGCTGCAACTGTCGGCAGACGACGCGATGGACGGCATCTCTCAGCTATCACTTACTCTTGCGAACGCGGACTCGACGCTTTCGGAATTGAACCGATCGATTGGTTTTAAGGGCTCGCAATTAACCGTTTTCTTTGCGTTTGCGGATGTGACGACTGCAACCGTAACGACCGAAAGTACAGTCCTGTTTCGCGGAGTTGCGGGAGATCCAGACGAGATCACCGAAGACTCTTTCCGTTTGACGTTCACGAACAAGCTGAGCTTGCAAAGAATTGCGGTGCCGGAGGTTCGAATCCAGCGATCCTGCCCGTGGAGCTTTCCTTTCACGTACGATCAACGCCTCGAAGCCGTCGCAGGCGGCGCGGGTGGAAAGTATTCGCGATTTTATCGTTGTGGTTACTCGCCGGATGTGCAAGGAGGCGTCGGAAACCTAAGTGGTGGAAACCCGTTCACCTCGTGCGATAAATCTAGAACCCAGTGTCAGCAACGAGGGATGTTCGCTACCGACGCGGCGGGAAACACAACCCGACGATTTGGCGGCTTTGAATTCGTGCCCTCTTCGGTGATGGTACGAACCTCTGGTGATAAGTCATCCCATCTATCGCCATTGCTCGACAACGCCGCGAAGTACAACGATCCGGCTCCGATCGTGTATGGGACCGGCTGGTTGAAGGCTCCCGTGATTTTCGCCCGGAACGACGGAAACCTGACGCACATGGAAGTGCTTCTCGGCTTGGGACCAGTACAGGGGGTGCTCAAGGTAGTCGTTAATGACGTCGAGATCCCGCACGGCGTTGCTAGTCAGGATATGACAACGACCGGCTGGTTCAATGTGATCACGACGGGTGCACGAAGCGGAAATTTCAATCTCGAATTCACGGATTCGAACGGGAATCCGCTCGGCGATCCATATGGAAGCACATCGGTTTTATCCATTGTCGTTCCAAACAGAGTCAGTTCAGGTAAGTCACTCCCGAAAGTCGAAGTCCTACTCCAGGGCATGCAGTTGGACATTTACACTGCCGACGGAACGCTCGTGGGAGTGTCATTTACGAACAATCCAGCCTGGGTCATTCTCGACATATTACGACGTTGTGGATGGTCTTTGTCGGAGATCAATCTGCCTTCGTTTGCGGCAGCTGCGCAGTTTTGTCAAACTCTGATCAGCACAGTTGACCTGAATGGAAATGCTATCCAGGTTCCCCGCTACCAATGTAACCTGATTTTGACAAAGCGTCAGAGCGCAGCAGCAGTTGTCCGAGGAATTCGGGTTGCGTCCAGTTTGATGCTCCGATATGGGCCGACAGGTCTTCTGGAGCTGGTACCGGAGACGACGATTGCGGGACAGCAAGCGGCGTTGCCTGATGGATCGAACTGCGTTGAGCTATTAAATGGCGGTTGGCCCGCGTACGAATTTAGCGATGGATCGGCCTCATTTTCCGGAATTGCTCGAAACCCCGATGGGACGTCATCGGTCCGGCTGAGTTCGCGGACGGTGGCTGAGACCTCAAACCGGCTCGGCGTCGAGTTTCAGGACGAGTCGAACGAATATCAGCAGGATAGCCTATCCATGGTCGATGCAGAGGATTCGGCTTTGATCGGTTACGAGATCAGCAGCCAATCGACAGCTCTAGGCATCGCGAACATGAGCCAAGCCACAAGGGTATTACTGAGGCAGTTGGATAAGTCGACCAAAGGCAATCTGTTCGTGCAATTTCAGACGAGTTTTCGGGCGCTGAAAGTGCGGCCCGGTGACCTCATCACGCTCACTTACGCCAAAGAGGGACTGTTCCGGGCACCCTTTCGAGTTGTGAAGCTTTCACCATCGTTGAATTATGAGCTTGTGACGATTCTCGCGCAGGTTCATGACGACGATTGGTACAGCGACAACCCCGCCGTGCTCGCGGGCTCGGGCCGGCAGCCTTTGGCGCACGTGCAGGGGCCGCGTCCGCTGATTGGGCTAGTCGCGCACAACGATTCTCAAGGACGATTCGAATCCTACGACTTCAAGGTGACCGAGGTGATCGAGGCGCAGAGTGATGGAACGGCTATTGACACTCTGACGATCGGCTTTGCGGTTCCGAATACGCCGAATCGAAATTCGCCGAATTTGCCGCTGGTCAGTCTATCTCCTCAATACTCGGTCACAGGCGGCAGTTTAGCCGGCGGCAGCCATTTGTATTACGCGATTAGTGCTGTCGACGGTGCGGGACATGAAGGAGCGCTGTCGTTTACGGTCCCAGCTGTCATTCCTGCAGGATCGGATACAAACTGCGTTTCTATAGCGGGGTTGAGTTTCCCGGCGAGTGCTACATCATTTAACGTGTACCGGGGTGTGACGCCGCAACAACTGTTTCGCATAGCCAGTTCTGTGCCACTCAGCGCGACGTATACAGATACGGGCGCGGCGCCACAACCGATAGGTCCGCCGGATGCCAGCTTCGATCACGCGAATTTCTATTACCGCTCGGAGTACGCGGGCCCCTTTCTCACGACGAGCTTCTCGCAATCGACAATCGCCTGCGCGGATATGGGTGCAACCCCGCTCACCTACTCGGGAATGGTGGTGCGAATCATCGAGGGTACCGGGCGCGGACAAGAAAGGTCCATCCTGAGCAATGATCAGACGACGCTGACTGTAAATCCAGGGTGGACCGTTTTGCCGGATGCGAGCAGCACGTTCGTCATCGCTGAGGCGGCATGGCATTTTGCGGCAGTGTCGCGCACGAGTCCTGTTCAGTTTCAGATTCTGTATGAGGCCGGCACGGTGCTTCAAATCTCCGGACGCGCAGCGAACGTGGATAACGTAGAGGGGTCGCCGGATCTCTGCCCAATAACGAGATGGCAACTCGGAGGCGGCCGGGCCGATGCGGGTACGACAGCCGCTCCTCAATTTACGCTGACCGCACCCGGCGCTGGAAACCTCAGTATTTCGCAGATCGGGTTTGAAGATTCGACCAACACGGCTTCGGTTTCGAGTGGAACGTTGCAGATTTTCACCTGGAACGAGCTCGCCAACCCGAATGCTTATACCTTGAGCGCTCCAGTTGATGCCGCGAACAGCAAGCTGACCTTAGTATCGCCGGCAACACCCCACGCCGGGGATATTGTGCTGATCGGCACGGAGCTGATGACCGTCTTATCTGTTGACTCGACGAGCAATTCATATCAAGTTGCGCGCGGCGCGGTTGGTTCGACGCCGACTCCGCATAATGGGGGCGATCCGGTGCTGCACCTCAATACGTCTGCCGTCGTGGCGCCGTTCGCATTGAACTTCTTCGCAAACAGGGCATCGATCAACTATGTACACACGTTCAGCCTGCCCGACGTGCGGGTCTGCGGTGCTCAGTTCTTCGCTACGAATGCCTTCGGAGATAGCCAGGCGACCCAGCGTTGTTACACAACGGGGCCCGAAGGCGGGCTTCGCACACTTTCAGGCGGGCAATTCTCGTTGCAGGTCGGAGGATCTCTAGCGACTCAGCAGAACGCGGCTCCTCCGCTCGTCGTCGAGGCCGCGCATGCGGTTCGAGACATACGAGCCTCCCTTGGGCAATCCGCGTCGGGATATTCGGTCAGCATCGACCTTCTGCAAGCAGGAGTGGAATACTGCAGCTTGACAATCTCTTCTGGGGCGACGACCTCATCGGTGATCGATGGTGTCAACCTTCCGCCACTCGCGGAAGGCGCGCTCCTAACGATGAATGTCACGCTGAATCCGATTCAGGGATATCAGGGAGCTGTAAGCCCGGGTCGTGACTTGACTCTAACGATCCGTCTCTAAGCTTGACCTCATGCGAGGAGCGCGGCCGGCGCGCATGCCGCTAATATGGTCAGTTGATCTATACGGTCACGGTAACCGTTGTGGTCCTGACGCTGTGCGCGATAACGGCGTATAAAACACGTCAAGTCAAGAACAGGGCGGATTTCTTAGTTGCAGGCCGGAGTTTGAGCTGGCCCGTCCTAGTTTTTACATTGCTGTCTTCGTGGATCGGCGCCGGCAGCCTGCTTGGCGGCGCTGAAAACGCTTACAAGAACGGCTTTGCTGCTCTGTGGCAGCCCTTCGGTGGTTGGCTGGGACTGCTAATTGTCGGACTTATCGCCGGTCGCGTCAGGCATTTTGCGCAATTCACTGTTCCGGATCTGCTCGAGATTAGATACAACGTGGCAGCGCGCGTACTTGCGACGATTGCTATCGTCATTTCCTACACAGTTATAACCAGTTATCAGTTCATCGGCGGCGGCGATATACTTCACCTCATTTTCCCGGAAGTCGAACGGACAACGGGCCTTTACATCATCGCGGGGTTCGTGGTCCTATTTACCGCCGCGGCCGGGATGGCGTCGATCGCATATCTGGACCTCGTGATTGGGTCGATGGTAACGGTCACAGTTATTGTCGCCGTGCCCATTTTGCTCGGCCGTACTGGTGGCTGGTCAACGGTTCGCAGCGCCTTACCCGCAACTCACTTCCAGGTGCTCGGAAATTATACTCTCGGCGGAGCACTGGGGCTGACGCTACCCACGATGCTGCTTCTGATCGGCAACCAGGGCATGTATCAGAAGTTTTTCTCTGCCAAATCCGAAAGCGATGCGAAGAAATCGGTTGTCGGTTGGATCGTTGGAACGGTAACTCTCGAAACCCTCCTCGTTGCGCTTGCGGTGATTGCAAGCGCGAAGCTTCATACGGAAAAACCTAGAGAGATCATTGCGCTAACTGCAAGACACGCCTTGCCTCCGTTCCTCGGCGCGATTTTACTGGGGGGTGTCTTTGCAAAGATTATCTCGACCGCAAATAACTATCTGTTCTCACCCGCTACAAATCTCATTCACGACGTTTACGAGCGCTTCATCAATAGAAATGCAACGCAACAGCGGACTCTCTTCGTATCCCGAATTATTGTAGTGCTGTTGGGCACGTTCGCTGTTCTTCAGGCCTCATCGTTCGAGTCGGTGTTGGCGGCATCGCTATACGCGTACACAATCTACGGCGCTGCCGTTACTCCGGCTGTTCTTGCAGTATTTTTCTGGAAGCGCACGACGACAGCGGGCGCGATCTCCTCGATTCTGCTGGGAACCGTCGTCACGCTCCTGTGGCACGCGGTTCAGCAGAGTGGGTTGCCAGGAACTCGCAATATCGCCACAGTCGATGCAATCTATCCGGCGTTGATTTCCTCTGTTCTGAGTTTGATCATTGTGAGCCTGCTCACTCCGATGCCGGACGGCGCAAAGCTTGAGCGACTGGAACGCGGAAGCGCTTAAAATCACCTCTAGCGTGAACATTGAAACAATCCAGGATGCGATACTTGCGAGCGGTCTCGATGGGTGGTTATTTTTCGATCATCATCGCCGCGATCCGCTC
Organism: Acidobacteriaceae bacterium; assembly: GCA_019246575.1. The sequence continues at coordinate 624 of JAFAQG010000977.1, read as the reverse complement.
GCGTATAGAATTCTCGGGATTCCCGGCCACGTCACAGCTACGCGGCGGTGGTACTACTTCATACCGGCAAAAGGAGCGCCGCGAAAGCTGGTCCACCGTATTGAAAGCCAAATCCTCGATGCGCTTCCGGGGAGCAAGCAAGCGTATTCGAGTTGGCAGGAGCAACACACCAGGCTCAAGGACATGTTGTCCGGGTGCTCGAGAATTGCAATGCAGTACTCACCGAACTGCGCAATCCCTTACGTATCGCTCGTGGACGCGGGAACAGTCGAATTGGTGCGTTCGCTCGGCGTAGAAATCGTCAGTTCGGCAAACATGGTCCAGGAATTCGAGGCTCGTTTATCGGAAAAGCAGTTTGCGGCGCATATCGAGGCCGGCAGGCGCGTCGATCGAGCCCGGCGCGAAGCTTTCGAATTTATAGGACAGCGGATCCGGAGCGGCGAGCGCATTAACGACTATGACGTGAAGCAATTTATTTTGAAGCAGTTCGAACAGAACGGGCTCACGACCGATCACGGGCCGATTGTAGCGGTGAATGAACACGCTTCGGACCCGCATTATGAGCCAACCAGCGACGCCGCCTCGCCGATCCGGCGCGGCGACTTCGTCCTTATTGATATGTGG
>JAFAQG010000844.1 GCA_019246575.1 Acidobacteriaceae bacterium | reverse complement strand
TAATGCTCCATTATGGTTTTTCGGAAGCTCCGAGTCCCGTGCGGCTGCATACCTGTGGGAAGTGGGTCGGCGGCGCTGGCGTATCTGGCGAAACATCCCCGCCCGGCCGGCGTGATTCTGGACCGCCATCTGCCGGGAGAGAGCGGGCTCGAAATTCTCGGCAAACTGCGCGGAGACGCGCGGTTCCATGCGATTCCCATCGTCGTGCTTTCCGGCGTGCTCGATCCCGCCGACGAGCTCGCCATCTCGGCGCAGGGAGGTTCTTGTTTCGTAAAACCGTTCTCTCTCGGAGAATGGATTCAACTAGCGGCCGAGATCCAGTTCGCGTGCCTGTCAGTTGCGAGGCAAGCTGCGGCCGTCGCATGAAGAGCCGGCACAGGCGGATGTCGAACTGTCAAGAAACACAAGGTACCTCCGCGACGGCTAGCGAGCTACCAGACCTGAATATGGAGCCACCGTATTCAGCTAGACCGGCACACACTCACGGTTAACTGTGCTAGCCGGTTGCCGCTGCACGAGCTTGGGGCAGCCGCACCATCGTGAACCAAAATTCTTCGATGGAACGGATTTTCAACATGAAGTCTTCGATTGCAACCGGCTTCGTCAAATAGCAGTTGGCGTGCAATCCATAGGCGCGAAGCACATCGGCTTCGTCGTCCGATGTCGTGAGTACGACAATCGGAATGTGTCGCAGAGCCGGATCGCTCTTGATCTCCTCGAGGACCTCGCGCCCATCCTTCTTCGGTAGATTCAGATCCAGAAGAACCAGATCCGGCCGGGCAGCGCCGGCAAACCGTCCTTTTCTCCTTAAAAACTGCAAAGCCGCCTCGCCGTCTTCCGCCATGTGCAACCGGCAGAGCAGCCTCCCGTCTTCGAAAGCTTCTTCGATTAGGCCCATGTCGGCCGGATTGTCTTCCACCAATAAAATGTCCACTTCTGTCCTTTCTGTCATACCGAGCTTCACCTTCGGGAAAGGGCCGCGCCGGATTCCGAGTATTCGGACGAAAGTGAATCGTCCGCCGTGGTTTTCAGGCGAGCCGGAAGTGTGAACGAGAATGTCGAGCCGGCACCCGGTTCCGATTCCGCCCAGATGCGCCCTCCATGCAGTTCGACGATACGCCTGCAGATCGCCAGCCCCATGCCGGTACCCGAATACGCTCCGACCTGATGCAGCCGCTGAAAAAGAATGAAGATGCGTTCGGCGTATTGGGGGTCGAATCCGATGCCGTTGTCGCGTACCGAAAATACCCAGTCGTCCCCGAATTGCCAGCAACCGATATGCACGGTGGGAGTTTCATCGTTCTTTGCGAACTTCAAGGCATTTCCGATCAGGTTCTGAAACAATTGAGCGAGCCTGCCGGCATCGGCATTCAACGAAGGAAGAGGATCGTGCGTAATGCGGGCGCGGCGCTCGAGGATTGCGACTCTCAGGTTTTCGAGGACGTCCCGAAGAACACCTTCCATATCGACCGGCCGGATGTTCAGCGGCTGTGTGCCGAGCCGCGAGTAGGCCAGCAAGTCTTGGATCAGTGCCTGCATGCGTTTGGCGCCGTTCACAACGAAGCCGATATATTTATCGGCTTTGCCATCGAGCTTGCCGTGGTATCGCGTTCCGAGCAGGCCGGCGTAGCTGGCGACGGTGCGCAGCGGTTCCTGCAAATCATGGCTGGCGATATACGCAAATCGGGTTAAATCCTGGTTCGACCGCATCAATTCCTGATTCTTCGCTTCGAGAGCGGCGGTCCGTTCCCTAACGCGTAGTTCCAGTTCGGCGTTCAAGGCGCGCAGTTCGGCTTCCGCCCGGGCGCGCTCGCTGCTGTAGCGCTCGATCAGTCGATGCGCATAGTAAAGCAACCCCACGCTGATGAGGATGCCTAGCACAAAACAGACGGCAACTTCAATTTCCGTCCTCCTTTGTGCGAGAATGCGCTCCTCCAGAAGCCGGGTCTCTTCGGCCGCCATCGCCGCGCAAATCTGCCGGATGTCGCCCATGAGCGCTGTTCCGCGCCGCATGGCGTCGGCAGCAACGGTATCGGGCAGGCGGCCCTCGTGCCGGACTGCCAACACGTGCTCCATCATCTGTATCCGCTCTCGAACCGCAGGCAAAAGACGGGCGACATTGGCTTGCTGGGCTGGGTTATCGCTGGTCAGCTCGCGCACCGCCGCAATCTTGCCGAGCAACTCATCTCGTTTTTTCACGTATTGCGCTCGATACGGCTCCTCTCCGGTGAGCAAAAACCCTCGCTGGCTACTCTCGGCGCGATCCATCGCGGCCTGTAAATTCTCGAGCACAAGAATCACGTCCTTGGTATGCGAAACCCAAACGATACTCGCGCGATGCCGCGCGGCGGCCCAGAAGCTAATCAATCCGAGGAGGATGGGAATCGCTAGCACCCAGGCGAACGCATACCGCGTACGC
>JAFAQG010000501.1 GCA_019246575.1 Acidobacteriaceae bacterium | reverse complement strand
CTGAGCCGTTGGGGCCCATGATGGCATGCACCTCGCCGGCGTTCACCGTAAGATCGATGCCCCGCAGTATTTCACTTCCGCCGACGCTGGCGTGAAGACCTTTGATTTCCAACATCTTGCTTGCGCTCCCCGTATTACCCAACACTTCCTTACAGAAGCCGTTCACGATCATGTTGACGGCGTCCTCGGTCGAGATTCCACGCTGCCGGCAGTAGAAGATCTGGTCTTCGCCGATCTTCGACGTGGACGCCTCATGCTCAATGCTCGAAGACGTATTCTTGACCTCTAGATACGGAAACGTGTGCGCGCCGCATTTGTCGCCCAGGAGCATGGAATCGCACTGCGAATAATTGCGCGCACCGGCTGCGCCTTTCAGAATCTTTACTGCTCCGCGATACGTGTTCTGCCCGTGACCCGCCGAAATTCCTTTCGACACAATCGTGCTCCGCGTATTCTTGCCGATGTGGATCATCTTGGTGCCCGTGTCCGCCTGCTGATAGTTGTTCGTCAGCGCGACCGAGTAAAACTCGCCGATCGAGTTATCGCCCACTAACAAACAGCCCGGGTATTTCCACGTAATCGCAGATCCCGTCTCCACCTGCGTCCACGAAATCTTCGAGTTCACGCCCAGGCACTTTCCGCGCTTGGTCACGAAATTGTAAATCCCGCCCTTACCTTCCTTGTCGCCCGGATACCAGTTCTGAACTGTCGAGTACTTGATCGTGGCATTATCGAGAGCGATCAGCTCCACCACAGCGGCGTGCAATTGATTCGTGTCGCGCATCGGCGCGGTGCAGCCTTCGAGATAACTGACGTATGCTCCTTCATCCGCTATGATCAACGTGCGCTCAAACTGGCCCGTGTCTTTCGCATTGATCCGGAAGTAAGTCGACAGCTCCATCGGACAGCGCACGCCCTTCGGTATGTAACAGAAGGAGCCGTCGCTAAACACGGCAGAATTCAAAGCCGCAAAGAAGTTATCCGAATGCGGCACAACCGTGCCCAGATACTTCTGCACTAAATCCGGATGCTCCTGCACGGCTTCCGAGAACGAGCAGAAGATGATGCCCAGCTCCAAAAGCTTTTCTTTAAACGTGGTCGCGACCGACACGCTGTCGAACACGGCATCCACCGCGACACCCGCCAGCAGTTCGCGCTCGTGCAACGGAATCCCGAGCTTCTCGTACGTCTTCAGCAGCTCGGGATCGACCTCGTCCAAGCTCTTCGGGCGGTCAGTCTTCGTCTTCGGCGCGGCGTAATAAATGACGTTTTGGTAATCGATCGGCGGGTAGTGGATGTTGGCCCAGGTCGGCTCTTTCATCGCAAGCCATTGCCGGTACGCCTTCAGCCGCCACTCGAGCATGAACTGCGGCTCGTGTTTCCGCGCCGAAATCAGCCGGATGATGTCCTCATTGAGACCCGGTGGAACTGTGTCCGCCTCAATGTCGGTGACGAATCCCCACTTATATTCCTGATTCGCAAACGTCTCAATGGTGCTGAGCTGCGTCCCCATAACCCTCCAGGCTAGCCAATCTATACCACCAAGTCAAGATTAGGTATAATACGGACTAGATGGCCAATATCGCCGTGACGGACAACGCAGTCAGGCGCATCAAGCAGTTGCTTGCCAAGCACAACTGCGAGGGTGGCCTGCGTCTCGGCGTTCAGGGCGGCGGCTGCTCGGGCTTGAGTTACTTGTTTCGCCTGGATCCGGCCCCGAAAACGGCCGATCACGTCCTTGAATTTGGCGGCGTTCGCGTCTTCGTGGACCCGAAAAGTTATCGCTTCCTGGACGGGCTCACACTCGATTTTACCGAGTCTTTGATGCAAAGCCAGTTCGTCTGGCATAACCCGAACGCGAAGCGAAGCTGCAGTTGCGGCAAAAGTTTCGGGGTGTAGGCCCTGAGATCAGGTTAATCGCGCGATGAACAAGACGCCGCTCGTCACACGCAAGTACACCGCTTTCGACGAGATGAAGGCGGATGAGTACCGCTATTGGCAAAGTAGGCCGGCGCATGAACGGCTGGACGCGATTGAGGAAATGATCGAGACCGCCTACGCGCTCAAGGGCTGGCAAATTGAGCCGGATGTACCAAGACTACAAAGACCTTTTGTCCGCCTTCCAGTCCCATGGCGTTAAGTACCTCGTCGTGGGCGGTTACGCGGTCATCTATCATTCGCAGCCCCGCTTCACAAAGGACATAGACGTTTTCATCAAAGCGGACCCCGAAAATGCAAATGCGATCTATGCCGCGCTTTCCGCATTTGGCGCACCGCTGCAAGATATTCGCCCGGAAGACTTCACGGACGGCAACAATTTCTTTCGATTCGGGCATGAGCCAAGAAGCTTTGACATTCTTCCAGCTATCCCTGGCGTTGAATTCGATGCAGCATGGGACAGGCGCGTTGAAATCGAGATTGATAGAGCAACTGAGTTCAAGGCGAATTTTATCTCCGCCGAAGACCTCATAGCATCCAAGCTGGCCTCCGGACGGCCGCAAGACCTTGCCGACGTGCACGCGATCCGCAAGGCGGCAGAGAGCGCACGTTCAAAGCCCGGAAGAGAACAGCCGCCGGAGCCGATCCAAGGCTCTAGCCAGTAACCGCGGTCCTCTATAGCGTAAATTGCGAAACTTGGCCGGTCCCTGGAACTTTCCCGAGTCGTCGCGAGTCTAAAACAACATTCGATCGATGCAGCGCCGGCTTGCTCTGCCCGCCATCCTCTTGCTGTGCGTGTCCGCTAGGTCCCAGCTCTTCACTCCCCCATCCTTTCAGGCGCAATCCGCGGCGCGTTACACGGTCCGCGGCGCAGTTGTCAACGCCGCGACGGGCGAGCCCATTCCCAGAGCGCTCGTCGAATTGAACGGTCCCGAAAACCACGCCGCGCTTACCGGGTCCGAGGGCCAATTTCAAATCGAAGGCGTGCCCGCAGGACGCTTCCTCGCCAACGCCCGCCGCCCCGGCTTTGTGGAGGCCAATCGATTCACGATGTTTCTGGGCTCGAAGCGCTTCGCCGGTGCGGCCGGACCAAGGACGGTATCGTTCACCGTTGGATCGAACACCGAGCCGGTCGTCATCAAGCTCATGCCCGAAGGAAGCATAGCCGGCCGCGTAGTGGATTCCGATGGCGAGCCTGTGCCCAACCTGCGATTGCAGTGTTTCCTACAAGAATTGACGTCCGGGCGAAAGCATTGGCAGGCCACGAACGGCGGCATGACAAACGCCAACGGCGATTTTCTTGTCGGAAATCTGCCGCCCGGCTCGTGTCTCG
>JAFAQG010000825.1 GCA_019246575.1 Acidobacteriaceae bacterium | reverse complement strand
CGCATCCAAAACCTTGTGTTTGACGAGGGCGTCAAGCGCGTGCAGAGGGACGATCCGGCCGGTCACCTCGTCCACCGGCCCGGCGACCGTCACTTCTAAGATGTAGTCATGCCCGTGGCCGAACGGGTTATTGCATTTTCCGTACAGTCGAGCGTTTTCGGCTTCGCTCAGTTGCTGTGAGTGTAGCCGGTGCGAAGCGGAAAACCGATATCGGCGTGTAAGCGTTGTCATGCCGCACCTCCGCGGAGCACGTCGACATACAAATCCGACGTTTCGAAAAGGCGCACTTTCGACAGTGTTACGCCGCGGCTCGCAATTCGAGGCTCGACACGACGCCAGATCTCGCGTGCGACGTTCTCCGCCGTGGGAATCACGCGATCGAAAGGCGGCACCTCATAGTTCAGGAATCGGTGATCCATGGGCGCGACAACCTCCTGTTCGAGAATCGTCTTCAGGTCCTTTAGGTCGATTACCATGCCGGTTACGGGATCGGGCTCACCCTCAACGCTAACCTCGACCACGTAGTTGTGCCCATGTCCGTTACGGTTTGCACCTTCGCCGTAGAGATGGTCGTTTTCCTGGTCCGTGAGCGATTCCACGCGGCAGACGTGAGAAGCGGAAAACTCGGCTCTGCGCGTCACGAACATCTCCACATTATTGGATGCCGGACAGTGGGCATTGGATACTGATATTTGGCCAACGTACAGACGCCGCCGCATGCCGCGCAAGCGCAAAAACCGCCCGCTGAACGCAGCACTATAGACCTCGCCCTACGAGGCGTTCTCGCGATTTTGGTACTGGCGTTTCTGGCACTCGTCGGTAGAAGCCTCCGCGACAACTCGGCTAAGGAAGGAGCGCGCGCCCCGGAGTTCTCAATCGTCACAGACCAGGGCCAGCGAGTCACCGCGACGTCATTTGGCGGCCGAGTGTTGGTCCTGAATTTCTGGGCGACGTGGTGCCAGCCCTGCGTGCAGGAGGTTCCCTCGCTGAACCAGTTTCAACGGGAATTCGCGAACTCGGGGGTAGTCGTGCTAGCCCTGAGCGTGGACACGAACGAGCAGAAATACAAGAACTTTCTCCGACGCATACCTGTTTCGTTCCTCACGGCGAGGGACCCGAACGCGGACGTGAGCGCCAAATACGGCACCTTCCAATATCCAGAAACATACATCATTAAGGATGGCCGCGTAATTCGAAAGTTCGCCGAAAGCGAGGATTGGACAAGCGATGACATCGTCCGACTGATGAAAACTCTGGTTGGATAAAGAGTCCTCGGAAGGGTGCAGATGGGTATACCTCGCCAAGCGTTAGCCGCCATGGAGGCGCAACTAGGCGCCGAAGGAGTGCTTTCGCATGCGGGAGATCTCAAACTGTACGAGTACGACGGCGGCGTCGACAAGGCGCTTCCAGAGGTCGTCGTGTTTCCGCGCACAACCGACGATGTTGTTGCGCTGGTGACACTGGCGCGCGAACACGGTCTGGCAATCGTGGGCCGCGGCGCCGGAACCGGTTTGAGTGGTGGCTCCATTCCGCGCGCGGGTGGAATGGTCATCTCGTTTGCGAGAATGAACCGGATCCTCGAACTCGATATCGAGAACGAACGTGCGGTCGTTCAGCCAGGAGTTGTCAACCTGGATGTCTCGCTAGCAGCGCAGCCGTTTGGATACTTTTATGCGCCAGATCCTTCGAGTCAACGGGCCTGCACCGTTGGCGGCAATATCGCGGAGAATGCGGGCGGCCCTCACACCCTCGCCTACGGCGTCACAACGAATCACGTGACCGGGCTCGAAGTGGTATTGCCGGACGCAACCGTGGCGCAGATTGGCGGCAAGGCCATGGACCTGCCCGGATACGATCTGGCGGGGCTCTTCACCGGCTCCGAGGGCACCCTTGTGCTCGTGACCAAGATCACTGTTCGGCTCATGCGGCAACCCGAGGCAATAAAGACCATGCTCGCCGTTTACAACTCCGTTGAGGAGGCTGGAAATACAGTCGGAGAGTTGACGGCGCGCGGAATTATTCCCGTTGCGCTCGAGATGATGGATGGTCCAATGTTGCGAATGGTCGAAGCGGCCACGCACGCCGGCTATCCGCTCGATGCCTCAGCCGTCCTCTTGATCGAGTTGGAAGGCCTGATCGAGGCAGTCGAGCAACAGGCTCTGGACATTGCTGCTGTTTGCCGATCGTGCGCCGCGCGCGAGGTTCGGATCGCACAATCGGCCGCAGAGCGGGAGTTGCTATGGAAGGGCCGCAAGAACGCATTCGGCGCCATCGGCCGCGTGAGTCCGACCTACTACGTGCAGGACGGCGTGGTTCCGCGAACCAAAGTTGCGGAGACATTGCGCGCTATTGAACAAATTGGCGAGCAGCACGGAGTCGCGGTCTGCAATGTGTTTCACGCAGGGGACGGCAATATGCATCCCATTCTGCTCTTCGACCCTCGAAAACAAGGCGATCTGCAGCGCGCCAAGGTTGCAGGAGAAGAGATTCTGCGGTTTTGCATTTCAGCCGGTGGATCGATAACAGGCGAGCACGGCGTCGGCATGGAAAAAATGGAGCTGATGCCCGAGCTCTTTTCTGATAACACGCTCGAGTTGATGAAGCGCTTCAAGGGTCTGTTTGATCCTCAATGTCAGCTGAATCCAGGAAAGGTGCTGCCGCGCGGGAAAGGTTGTTTCGAAATCCGGCAAAGGCCGGAGGTGGTCATTTAGTCGGCTGCAGATTTCAAACACCGCGATGCTGCTCGATGTCATTCTTGTTATCGCCGGCCTCATCGCACTCGTTCTTCTAATGGCCTTCGTGCTGAACCCTCCCGAAGCTTGGATAAAGCGCGTTTTCCTTCGCAAGCGGAAACCGTAACCGCTTCCGGCATGTGAAGCGCTCATGATGGTAGGCGACTTTACTGCGTCTTAAGGCTGGCCGGGACGGAAGAGATCGCGCCAACAGAACAACCCCGATTCGTTTAACGGCTCACGAGTTCACGCCAGAAGCCAGATAGCCCCCGTCAACGGCGATGCAATGCCCCGTGATGAAGCTGGCCCCTTCGGAGGCGAGCAAAACGGCGGCGCCTACTAGCTCGCGAGGATTTCCGAAGCGCCGCATGGGAGTACGGATCAGGATCTCACGGCCGCGTTCGGTGCCCATCAATAGCGGCGAGTTTAGCTCCGTCGGGAACACTCCGGGCGCGATTGCATTCACGCAAATCCGGTCTCGCGCCCATTCACACCCAAGACTTCTCGTAAGCGACAGCACGGCCGCTTTGGACGCGCAGTAGGCAGCGAC
>JAFAQG010000873.1 GCA_019246575.1 Acidobacteriaceae bacterium | reverse complement strand
GCGTCCGGGGCCTGCGTTATAGGAAGCAAGCGCCAGCTCGGCTTGACCACTATAGGTGCTGAGCAGGTTGCGAAAGAAATAAGTACCGAGTTGGACATTGCGATCGGCCGTGAGGAGTTGAGCGCTTGAGAAACGGCGAATGCCCAGATTGCGCGCAAGCTGCCGGCCGGTAGTGGGAAGCAACTGCATAAGCCCGTATGCGTTCGCTGGAGATTTTACACTTACGTTGAACTCCGATTCCTGGCGTATGAGAGCGGCGACCAAGAACGGATCGAGGTTTTGAGTACGGCTGCGCTGCTCGATCAGGGCGCGATAGGGAATGGGGAAAGCGAGCTTCCAGAACTGGACCGGAGCTTCATCGAGCGGCATGTATAAGTAATTCGGTGCGTACACCTTGATGAACCGCATGGCCTGATCGGGTGCGTTCCGCGCAGCGGCCATCTTCGCCAATTCGAAGGCATAGACGTTTTCCTGTTCGCCGTCCGTGCGCGCGCCGAATTTGAGCTCGTCTTCGGCCCAGTCTTCGAGGCCTGTCAGTTGGAGCAGTTGCGCGCGGGCGATGCGGGCCTGAGCGAGTTTGCCCGGCGTGAAGCTCGGGAATTGCGGATGCGGAGGCCACGGGATGGCGTGCAGGAACTCGACCGTTGCAGGGTTTGGAACCGCCGCGTGCAGGCGCGGATCTTTCAAGCGCTCGCGGGCGACAATGGCGTAATACGTATTCGGAAAGCGGACCGTGAGCTCGTCGTAACAGGCTCGAGCCGAAGTGAAATCGTTTTTTCGCTCGAACAGGCGGCCCAGAAAATACAAGGCATTGTTGGCGTCCGTGGAGTCGGGATATTGCTGGACATGAGCTCGTAGCAGGTCGTACGCATCGGGGCTGTCATGGCGATAGCTGTCGAGCGAGATCTGCCAGTGGCACCAGGCGGAACGCGGATCTTTCGGGAACGTGACCGCGCAGGCTCGGTAGAGCGGAAGGTATGTCGGTGCGTCGTTATCGACGCGCGCTTGATCGGCTACGAGGATGAGAGCGTCGAGACGCCACAGCGAGTTCGGATGCTGCTGCTCGAGCTGATCGAGATAAGACTTCACGTCGGCGTGGCGATCGAGCTTGCGGGTGCAATGGATGAGATAGTTCAGCCGCTCCGCGTCGGCTTCGGGATCGTCTACTTTGAGGGTAGAGAGATACGCGAGCGCATCGCGCGTATTGTTCGCGAGATAATCGGCGACGCCGAGGCGCACGCGCGCGAGGTCCCGCGCAGCTCCCGCCATTTGCGGAATGGCAGCGATAAGCTCGATCTTGGCCGCGGCAGGATTCTTGGCGTCAAAGAGCTTTTGAGCGCGAGCGATCATGGCGGGCGGCATGGGCGGCGGATACGCATCGCCGAGCCGTTGCTTCACATCGACGAGTGCATTGGCGGCATCCGTTGCTTCCGGTGCTGACGGATAGCCGTAGTAGACGCGCTGAAAATACTCGGCTGCCTGAGCAAGGTCGCCCGCAGCCTCGAAGCATCTGGCGAGCAGCAGGTCTGCTTGCGGTTGTGGGATGCGGTCGTAGTACTTCTTAACGATGTCGAGAGCATCCTTCGGCTTATTGTTATCGAGTTCGGCGCGCACGGCAAGCGCGGCTGCTGCTCCGACGAACGGCGAACCGGGTGCCTGGTTGAACACGTGTGTAACGGACTTGGCAACCTCGTCGTAGTTCCGGAGCTGGTATTCGGCTTGAGCGCGGATGTAATGAGCGTAGTCGTCGAGGATGGGCGCTTTGCCCGCGGCGGATGTGGCGTAATCGGCAGCTTGGAGGAAGTTTCCGAGATCGAGCTGGTGTTGCGCGACTGCGATGAGACCGGCAGCTCCTACGGCTTTTGGCGCCTGCGCCGCTGGTGTGTTGTGCGGCGCTCTAGAGGGTTTCCGGACTGGCGCGGCGGCCAGAGCAAGCGCAAGTGAGACGGCTACAAGTGCGCGCGCATAGTGCCGGTCGAAAGCATGCATTCGAACGTTAGGCGAGACGCCCGGGATAATCTGGTCCCAGTTTGGATTCGTCGCCCTCGGCTGCACATTCGACAAGCTCGAGGTGCAGATAGTCGACGATCGACGGCTCATTCAGGAACTGAGTGCGATAGGATTCGCGGGCCGCGTCGATTTCCTTCTTCAAAAACAAATATATATTATTTTGTTCACGACCGGCCCGGCATGCGTCGGGACGGGCCAACTGCATCTCAGCTACCTTCACGCGTGAGAAGCGCTGAGCGCGGAGATGTTTACCGCGCTGCTCTTCCGTGAGATGGAACCACGGAGGCAAATGGCGCTTTCCCTTACCGGAACCGTTCTGTTTCGGTGAACTTGCGCCCGGCACCTTGGCGGCTTCGAGCGGGACGCCATGCGCGTCCGATTTGGCAGCCGGTGCGATCTGTACGTTTAGACTCACATTCGCTCGCCGCTCGAGAACAGCGGATGCCATGCCGGCTATCAATTCGAGCGCGTTCAATTCACCGGAATCGCCCTCCCGGTCATTGTCGAGCACGGCAAACAGCACTGCGACTGCACGATCATCGTTGATAAGGGGCACAAGATGCGCCAGCGCGTTGGCATCGGGGGTGCTGAGCGCGGAACCAACTTCGGCCGCGGTTCGCAGCGCGATTACTGCATCCCGAGAGGCGATTGCGCTGGCGAATGCGCGCGCGGACGAGATGGGAATCGTCACATCGTCTGTGAGGCCGAGGCGCCGGTGACCGCGAACGGAAAGAGTTTCGCCGGTTACTGAGACCAGAGCCACTTCCCGCGTGAAGGCCGAGGCGGCGTCGAGAACTGCGGCAATCCAATCGTTTTCGGTTTCATACTGACGCAGGCGCCGGAAGACCTGGTTGAGATGACTTATCAATTCAGACCGGGCGGCTTGTGCAGCGCGAGCGCAGGCGCGGTCGAATTCCTGTGTTGGCAGTTCCCCGGCAGGATCAAGACCATGCATATTGCTTCTCGACTCTAATGTAGAGCGGACAAGGGCTCGGGTTTCTCATTCTGCGAATCGTGGAGTTCCACAGCCGACGAGACGGCGGGCACTTGCGGCTGCAGAGTGCTGACGACGCGGCGCTCACCGCCATCGCCTTGGAGATCGATCACCAGTTTGCCGTCGCTTTGGGTGCTAGCGACACCGGTCCATGCGTCGTCTCCTTGCGACGCCTGTATGTCGGAGAGCCGCAAGTCGGGCCAGCCGGATGCGAACGATAACTGAAATGACCCTGAAGCGCTGTCGAAGAGGTCTTCGGCGGATAAGCTCAGATCCTGGCCGGAAAAGGTGCCCTCTCCCCGGAGGCGCTGGAGCGCGTCGCCTGCCGTCGCGATGGTTTGGAATTTCCCCTCTGCGCTGAGAGTGCCGCCGCGCCATGGAAAGCCAGTAACGGATGCGGTAAAGCGCAACCGCGGGTAGTTCGAGCCGACGTCCATGGTACCGTTTGCTTGGACAACCCCCTCGGCCAATTGCAACTGAAACCAAGAAAATTCAATATTAGGACCGCGCCACACAATGCGCGAGCGCAGGGAGCCGAGATTGACGCCGTTCATCGACAGCTGCCCGATAGAGATATCGCCCTGCAGATTACGCTCGGCAAGCCATGGCGGGATGGTGCGTGGACGTACCCCGAGCCGTGCAAGCAAGCCGTGAGGGCGCAGTGCCGGTTCGAGGCCGGACTGGATTTCGGTCAAGTCGGCTGAAGGCAAGTCGATGTGGACGCGCTCAGGTTTACCGGCAAGATAGTGATACGTCGCATTTACGATGTTTTTTCGGAAGAACGCCGACAAACGATTAATGTCGAAGCTTGAGTCATCGAATTCGATGCGCCCATGCGCGTCGCTGAGCGGGGCCGAGAGCAGAGGCAGCGCGAGCGTGGCGCCATTGAAGCGAAGTTGCCCGGAACAGGAAGGCGGATCTGTGGTGAGGCGCGAATAGGAGAGTTGACCCGTGATCTCTCCTCCTTCGAGGATCGCAAAAGGAGCTTGCACTCCAGCCCACGCAGAGAACGTGGTTTTCAGCGCATCGGTCGGAAATTCACTTGCGGTGACGGAGAGCACGGAATGATGATCTGAGAGGTTATAATCGCCTGTTGCCTCGAGCGTGCCGGTTCCGGGCGTTTCGATCGTGGCCGGATCGAAGTGGATACGATCGGGCAGAAGCGTCGCGCTCACGAGCGCAGCATGGAGCGACGGCGTGTCGGGTAAACTGGCAACCAAATCGCGGAACGAGACCTGGCCGGAAAACGATGCTGCGGTGGAATATGAAATTTTGCCATCAACGGCGCCTTGAATTCTGAGATTGTCGGGCAACACCAGGCCCATACGTTTTGCAAAAGGGAGCAAATCTTGGGCAGGCACGTTATCGATGTTGGCCAGAATTGTCCATTCGGACACGGTCAGGAAATTATCGGCCGAGACGTGGAGCGAGACCGGGAGCGGTTCGCCTGACCTCGAAGGCATGGTTTCGAGCGACAAGCGATGATGTACAACATCGACAGCGCCGCTGTAACGCACACGCCAATCTTTGCCGCTCGAGGGCATCAGATCCCAGCGATGGACGTCGGCGAGGCGCAAGTCGCCGGACAGGCGGAGCGCCGCAAGCGGTCCCTCGATTTTGGCGTGTGAAGTTAACGTACCGTGCACGCCGGCATCTTCGCCGCGGAACAGCGTTGTGAGCTCACTGAGGTTGCTGGGTTCGAGCGTGACATCGGCTTCAAGCTGGTTCGAGGCTTGCGTGGCAGGTCTCAGATACCAGTTGGCGGCGCCATGCAGATGGCCGAAGCCATTGCCCGCACGATCGGTACGAGCGGGCGAACCGGAGAATTGGATGTAGAGCTTGCCTGATTTTTCGGGATAGATGCTCAGGTCGGTGTCGGTGATGTAGAGAGTTGTTTTTCGACTTCCAAATTTGAAATCGATTCGCCCGTCTGCAACCTGGAGCGCCGGAAAAAAATTTACCGGCAGGCGGCTAGGACGGCTAAGGCGGTTGACGAGTTCGACGATGTTCCAGTTTCCATCGGCGCGCCTGACGAGATTGAGTGAGGGTTCCCGGAGCCGGAGACTCGAGAACACGATGCGGCCAAGCAGAAGTTTATCGATACGAACGCGGGCCTGAAGCGTTGCGACATGACCGAACGGCTCGATCCCGTACCGTGGATCTTCGGAGATAGTCACATCTGTCAGCGAGAATCCCGGACCGGGCAAGACACTGAAGTGAGCTTGAGAGAACTTGACCCTCCGGCCAAGCGAGGTCTCCAACGCGTTCTGGATGCGCGTTCTAAACGCGGCGGCGTCGATGAAGGGTGCAACTAAGCTGGCGATGATGACGGTTACAGCAACGAGGAAGGTGACTCGGAAGAGCCGGCGGAGAAATTTTTTGGACCGATATGTCATTTCCGCCAGAGCCAATACACTCCTGGCGTGCCGCTGTCAGATATCAACCGTTGTGTCTTTAGTATAGCGTTTTCGTGCAGTTGTCGACCGTGACGCTTTGGCCCGTGCTATTCTCGTCGCCGTGAGTTCGGGGATTCGCCGCGGGGAGCGGGCGATGATTTTCGATCTCGACGGCGTCCTGGTTCACTCCATGCCACTGCACACTGAAGCGTGGCGTCAGTACCTCGGCAACATCGGGATCGAGGTTGACGATCTTGAAGCGAGAATGCACGGCAAGAGGAACGCGGAACTGGTGCGGGACCTGATCGGTGGCGACTTGGAACAAGATGCGGTTTTCGAGCATGGCGCAGCGAAAGAGCGACTCTGGCGAGAACTAATGCTCGCCGACGGCATGGAGCGGTACCGGGTGCGCGGAGTCGCGGAGTTTCTAAAGAGACGTGACGCCGTCCCGAAGGCGATCGCGTCGAATGCCGAGCCGGCGAACATTAATTTCGTACTCGACCACTTTGAACTGCGGCGTTTCTTTCAGGTGATTGTGGATGGCGAGCAGGTCAGCCGGCCGAAGCCCTTTCCAGATATTTATCTAAAAACAGCCGGCATGCTTGGGACGAAACCGCAGGATTGCATTGTGTTCGAGGATTCGCCCACCGGTGTCGAGGCCGCGCGCGCAGCAGGGATGCAGGTGGTAGCGGTGGAGACGACAGCGACGGAGTTTCGGGATATCGATCTGCGCGTTCGCGATTTCATGGACCCGCGGCTCGAATTGTGGCTGCAGTCGCAAGGCGTTTTATCTCAACAGCAGGGCTAAAGCCTGTTACAATCCCGGTTTATGTTTACAGGCATTGAGCACTTCGCAATTGCGTCGCCGGATCCGAAACGGCTGGCCGAATGGTACGTGGAGCATCTCGAATTCCGCATCAATTATGAATATGCGGGCAATTATTTCGTGAAAGCGCGGAATGGAGTAGTGATCGAGATCATACCCGCGGAAGGCGAGCGACATCGAAGCGGGATGAAAACGCCCGGCATGAGGCACATTGCCATCTCAGTGGATAACTTCGATAGCGGATATGAGGAGCTGAAGCGGCGAGGGGTGCGGTTCACCGGCGAGCCTTTTGACAATCAGGGGAACCGGCTGGTGTTCTTTCAAGACCCGGACGGGAATCTGGTTCATCTGATAGAGCGGAAGCAGCCTCTTCCCGCATAGAGTAACTCCGAATAGAATCTGCTTACTAACATGCGCGGCTCAGGAAGTAACGCTTGCTGAAGCGAATCTTTAGAGCGTTCGAGTATCCCGATTTCCGGCTCATGTGGATAGGAGCCTGCACCTCGACCATCGGCACTTGGATGCAGATACTCGCGCAAAGCTGGCTCGTGTACAAACTATCGAAATCATCTGTGTATCTGGGCCTAGATGCGTTCTTCGGTCAGATACCGATTTTTTTATTCTCGTTGTTCGGGGGAGTATTTGCGGACCGGAAGAGCCGTCGAGGTCTGCTGCTTACCTCGCAAGTGATTCAGATGATGTGCGCGTTCATTTTGACTGCACTGGTAATTACGGGAGTCGTGCGCGTATGGCAGATCTGGTGCTTGTCGTTCACCGTGGGAACAGCGCAGTCGTTCGGGGGGCCGGCTTATTCGGCGCTAATTCCGACGCTCGTGGGCAAGGAAGACATCAGCAACGCGATTGCACTGAACTCCATTCAATTCAATCTGGCGCGTGTACTAGGGCCAAGTTTGGGAGGCCTCGCTTTGACAAAGCTGGGCGCGGCCTGGTGCTTTGGACTGAACGGGCTTTCGTTTCTGGCCGTTATTTTTACATTGTTGATGATCCGGCCCGCCTTCGTGCCCACACAACGCGAAGACTCGGTCATCCGGAGCATGCAGGAGGGGATTGACTTTATTCGCCAGCGAGACGGGATGACGAGCATGGTCGCACTCGCATTTCTCCTGACGTTGCTTTCGTACCCGCTAATTACATTTCTCCCCGTTATCGCCACCGATGTTTTACACGGAGGACCGGACACGTTCACCTGGCTATTATGTTGTTCCGGCGCAGGCTCGGTTATCGGCGCGCTGTTTATTGCGGGCCTGAAGCATAGACATCAGGCGAGGCGATCGTTGATCGTGATGCTACTGCTCGGGACCTGTATTGTCGGCTTCGGGGCAGCGAAGAGTTTTCTCATGAGCGTGGCGTTCGTATTTGCTTCCGGAGCTTCGCTGATGGTAGTTTTTGCCTCGAACCTGTCGGTCGTGCAGTTGCATGTCGACGACGCGATGCGCGGACGTGTGATGAGCGTGTACAACGTGGCGTTTCGAGGCGGAATGCCGATTGGCAGCCTGGCTTCGGGATTGCTGATCAAAGAGACCTCCGCGCCGGCAATCATGGTCGCGAACGGTCTCCTCGTGAGTCTTGTTGCGGTGTACTTCTTGCTCTTCCAGCGTAAGGTTTTGCAACTCTAGGTCTGTTCGG
>JAFAQG010000740.1 GCA_019246575.1 Acidobacteriaceae bacterium | reverse complement strand
GTGATCAAGGCGAAAGAGCTTCGGCAATCGTTGGCCAGAGGCGGAAGACTGGACATTCTTGCCTACGACGCGGCCCTCGACACATACTACGAAGTCGAGGTGATGCTCGGCCAGTGTGACGCCGATCATGGATTTCGAGCTCTGGACTACTGGGCGAGAGAGCGCATCCGAAATCCGAACGCGCGCCATGTCGCCGTCATTGTCGCCGAAGATCTCTCTGGCCGATACGGAACAGTAATTGAAACCCTTGCGCAACATTTGCCATTCATGGCGATCGAGATCCGTACCTTGCTCATCAATTCGGTACCCGCTTTCGCAACAACATTTCCCGTCATTGTCGCCCAACCTGACAATCTCGTCCTGCGGCCGATCGACGATCCGGTGACAGAGGAGAAATTGGGTGCTCCTAACGACGAATCGACCTGGCTGGCCGCAAAACCGGAATTTGCGAAGTTTGCGCACGACCTGTATAAGCTCTGCTCCGAGAGGATTGGTCCGAGCACGATCGATTTCTCTGCAAAAAGCTACATTGCCCTGAAGAAAGGAAAACGAGCATGGCTGCCGATGTGGCCGCGGAAAGAGGGCGCTTACGTTTACATCCCGGGCGGGATTGGCGGGACGCCTGACCAACCAAGCGATTTCTATGCTAAAGTCAAGCAGCAACTTGCCCCGCTGGGAGTCGAGCCGTCCTGGAGCTTCAAATACAATGCTGGCGCGAACCCGATTGCGTTTCCCATAAGCTTCAATTATGCCTCGCATTCGAAGATTGTCGACATTTTGGAGGAGGCATACGCCCTCGCCTGATGACCTCTGTGGGACAGGCATTCTCGTTCAGTTGTCGACATTGTGGATACGAAGCTGTTGTATCGGGCGGCCCTGATATCGGCATGCACTCACTTACCGAGACGGTTACGTGCGCTTTGTGCCACAGCTTGCAACAACTCCGCGTCTCGGACATACCATGGATTCCAGAATCCCGGAAAAACGTGCGGGAACTTCCCTGTCCGACGTGTAGGAAGTTGACACTGTCCATCTGGACCCATCCAGGCCCTTGTCCGCAGTGCGGCGCATCTCCGCTTTACCGTCCGCATCGTCCGGAATTCATGTGGGATTGGCAGCCCTCGAGGCCTTTGTAGAGCAACTCCAACACATGTCCGAGAAGCTTACGCCTCATGCACCCATGGCAGCTACATAATTCCCGCGACGTTTCCGCATCCTGCGCAATTTGCCCTCGCCTTTCGCATCAGAATTGCGACGAGTGCTGTGACGACGACCATTGATCCTGTGCTCACTCTTCGATAAGCATCCCTAATTACATCGTGCGGGTTGGCCTAGAGTCCATGCGAATGCCGCATCGAATAGCCGGACGCCTTGATCGCTGAGCGTATCGAACTGGTCTTGCGCCATGAAGAACATCGATCTACGCGCGGGAGCAACGAAATCGTGATCCATCAGCACACCCTTTTCGTAGCCAAAGATCACGGCTTTGTTGAACTCACCAGGAAGAGTCGCGATAATGGTTGCTCCAGGGCCCGGCTTACCCCAGTTGTACTGCTTAATGGCATGTTTCACGGGCGTCATCAATCCGTTCGGGAAACCGGCCTGCATGGGATGCGGTGCGTTGACGAGCAACAGAAACGACTGCTCTTCCTTTGTCTCTTCGGCGAAGTCGACGAAAGGCTGCATGCCCGTCATGCCGAGAAACTGAAGTAACCACGGCTTCCAAGTGATGATTGGAATCGTCGTCGTCTTGTATGCGTAACTGACCGTTTTGGCTTTGACGGAATCAGAAACCGCAATCGCATCGTAACCTTCGGGAGTCGGCGGATTATCTCCGTCTCCGATACTTACGCTCATCCCCAGAGATTCCAGATGCTTCCTTATGCTATCGTCGATGCCGCGGTTCGGTCCTTTCAAGGTAATAATAAACAGAAGCTTCTTGCCCTTCAGCGTTTCAATACCGGGCACTGGACCCGGAGGGGGTTGGAGCGCGGCCTGGGCCCCCGCCGGCATACTCACAGCCATAAATACCGTTAGCGCGAGCAGGATCTGCTTAGTGTTTCGCCACTCAAGCATGTGTAAAATCCTCCGGAAGTTCAAAATAAAAACTTCACTGCAAATTGCAGCTGCCGGGATGTCGTTGTCGTGAGTGTAAGCTGTCCCGCGGTGGACAGCAGGGCGCCGCCGGCGTTAAAAATCTGTGCTTGAGTGCTTTGCGGGGGAGCGAAATTGGTGTGATTGGTCACGTTAAACGCCTGGGCCTGTAACTGCAACCGAACACGCTCCGTGAGCACAGTATCCTTCTGAATTCCCGTTGTCCAGTTAAAGATCCCTGGGCCAGAGATGTTGTTACGGCCGGCATTGCCGAGAATCGGTCCAAAAAGACCTGGTGCGTATTGATAAGTTCCGGGGAATTTAAAGCACGCCGTATTTAGGTAATTCACGTTATGGCCGTTCGTGCAGCTCCCCACACCGGGAACGATGTCTGGAAAACCAAAGCCACCCGCACTGCTGAGGAGTCCCAGAGGATCACCGCCGATCGTGGGAGTAAACGGCAACCCCGTACGGACCGTAATGATGTTGTTGAACGTCCAGCCGCGCAAAGGAGCAGCCCAGAACCCACGGTTCTTACCTGGGCTGGGCAACGCGATCACAGTGTTAGCAGTCAACACGTGGCGCACGTCGAAATCCGACGATCCGCGGCCAAGCCTTACATCGAAGTACGGCGGATTCGCGTTCGAGTTCCCAAAGCTCGCTCCGCCTAATGATGAAGAACTGTCATCGATACTGTGGGACCAGGTATAAGACAGTTGTGCCGTCATGCGGTTCGACGCGTATTTCAGCGAAGCCTGCAGCGAGTGATATAGAGAGCTGCCGTTGAAGAGCGTGCCTACGATTGACCCTACGTTCGGGTTCGTCTGGACACCTGTGCCCGCCTTCGGCCACACATACCCGACAGGCGACTTCAATACCGGCAACACTATATTCATGTCATTCGCATTGAACGGCTGCCGCACGCCATGCGAGCCGATGTAACCCACAGTCATCGTTGTATTGGGCGTGAGCTGTTCTTCCACGTTGAAGCTCGCCTGCATAACATAAGTCCGGCCGGGGTTTTGCTGTGTGTAGAACTGGCGCAGCTTCGGTGTGGTCCCGGCAAAAGCGCCATTCGGGAACGATCCTCGCGCCACGGTGGTATTTCTGCCCTCATCATAGAAGGGTGCGGCCGAAATTGTATTTAGCTCGAACAGGTAACTTAACGGTAAAACATCGTAGATTCCAAATGCGCCGCGAATAACTGTTTTTGCGCGGCCGCCCACGTCCCACGCGAATCCGAGTCTTGGCTCGAAATTCTTCAATGTTGGATTGTTCGCAAAAAAGTGATTGACCTGCACTGGCGCCGGATCCGTAAGATGAATCAGCTGGCTCAGCCGGTTGCGCGCTTCGGAAAGGTTTGTTGCCATTTCATATCGCAACCCCAGATTCAACGTAAACTCTTTGCGAATTCGCCAATCGTCCTGGACGTAACCTGCGGCGATGGTTTGGCGGAGATAGCGCGGAGTTACAGGCGTGCTCGGAAGGCCTGCCTCGTAAAAGGATGGCACATTTGCAAGAAAGTTAGCAACGGAACCGAAGTTCCACTCCCCGAATGGCAACAGGCCGCCGCGTTCGTTATCCTGATCGCGTTCTACAGATCCACCGAACGAAATGGAATGCGTGCCACGAACGAGCGTGGCATCGTCATAGAGCTGATAGGCATTGTAATTGAATGTATTAGTGCCGACTGCTCCTGGTCCGCCGTTGAAAGTCGTGAGTCCGCTGACGATCAGCGCCCCCGGAGTCGCGCCCGGCACAAAGCCGAGCCTGGTATCGGCAGCTGCTGGATTTATCACACCGGTCTGCCGTGGAGCGCTGGCAACGGAACGTGAATAGCCGAACCGGGCGGCGTTCGTGAGCGAAGGCGAGAACACATGCACCTCTTCCAGAACGCCTGTCCAACGCCTGGTGATTGCTAAATCGATTACGGCATCGGAATTGTCAGCCGACGTTGAGTCGCTCTTGTCGAACAAGCCCGTCGCGTGCAGCGTGTCCTTCGAAGAGAAGTTATGATCGAGATGCAGCGTCGCAAAATCTTCGTTAGTCGGCTGCTGCGTCGTGAAAACAAAATTCCCGGTGTTGCCGGTTACGTTGCTATTCGGCAGATTGTACAACCCGAGATAGGGCGCAACCTTGGGATCCACAGGCCCTTGACGAGCACTAAGCGACGGCACGACGTCGATCAGCGTGGTCCCCAGGCTCTGGCGGAATCCTTCATAATTCAGAAAGAAGAAAGTTTTGTCTTTCAGGATCGGCCCACCCAGGGCGAGGCCGAACTGATTACGTCGAAACGAAGGAACAGGGCCGGGGTCGAAGAAATTACGCGCGTCGAACACGC
>JAFAQG010000734.1 GCA_019246575.1 Acidobacteriaceae bacterium | reverse complement strand
GAGCATATTGGGAATTTTGGCCGGCGTGTTAGCGACCGTGCTGATTAGCGCCCGCTACGAAGTCGTATCACGGCTCGAAGTTCAGGACCTTAATGCTGACTTCCTCAACATGAAACAGGTTATGCCGGTCAACGACGATACGCTGACCGCGACGACGGCGCTGAGCGACGTGCAAACCCAGATCCAACTCCTGCAAAGCGATACGCTGCTCGACCGCGTGGTTTCCGAAGTCCTGGCCGCCGAAGTGAAAGCTGGAAAGGACAGGGAACAGACTGCCAAGGAGCTCAAGGGCCTGCGCAATAAGTTGAAGGTGCGGGGCATCGAACAGACACGCGTGATTGAGATGAGCGTTCGGTCGCCGCATCCGGAATTCGCGGCGGCATTTTTGAACCGGATCGCCGCAGATGCTATCGATCGAAATGTGGCGGCGCGGCTCGAAATGAGCCAATCTATCGGGCAGTGGCTGAGCCATTTATTACAGGGCGCTGAACAAAGACTTCGCGCTTCCGAAACTGCCCTTCAAGACTACGCACGGTCTCACAATCTGCTATTCACCTCGGACAACAAGAACATAGCGGACGAGAGCTTGCGCCAGATCCAGAATGAATTCTCGAAGGCCACCGCAGAGCGGATTGAGAAACAGTCTCGATATGAGGCATCGAAATCGAGCGCCGCAACCGCGATTCCAGGTGTGTTAGATGACAGCTCGCTCAAGCAATATGAAGATCAACTAACCGATCTTAAGCGTCAGCGAGCCGATTTGGCTGCGGTCTATACGCCCGACTACGCGAAAGTAAAGCGGCTGGATGCGCAAATCGCTTCCGTTGAAGTCGCCCTGAACCGCGAACAACAAGACATTGTGCAACGGATTCAAACCGATTACGAACAAGCGAGACGCCAGCAAGCGCTGGCTTCGGCGGAGTACAACGTCCAGAAACAAAATCTATCCGACTTGGCTCAACGCACGATCCAATACGACGTTCTGCAACATGAAGTGGAGAGTAACCGTCAGGTGTACGACTCGATGCTGCAGCAGGTAAGGCAAGCTACCATTGCTTCGGCGATGCATCCGAGCAACATTCGTGTGGTTGACTCGGCATTTTGGAAACCTGACGACCCGGTTTGGCCTAAGCCACTCTTGAGCTGCGCATTTGGTTTGTCGCTCTTCTCCTTCGGCGCGATCTTGTTCGCATTTGCGCGCGAACGGTCGGATTCGACATTGAAGGAACCCGGAGACGGATCCTTCTTCCTCAACATGCCTGAACTCGGCGTTATTCTGCATATGCCACAAAACGGGAATTTGGTGCATGCAGGTGACGGAGACAGCTCGAAGAGCAAAGCCCTCGCGCCGAGGCGCTTCAAAATCGGCAATTCCCCAAGCCCCAAAGAGCAAGCATTTCTTGTTGCAGAATCATTTCGCTCGATCGCTACCTCGATTCTGTTTTCAGGAGGCGATGGGAAAACGCCGCATGTCATCGTCGTCGCAAGCGCCGAGCCGGAAGACGGCAAAACGACAGTGGTTGCAAACGTCGGAGCGGCGCTTGCGAGAAGCGGCCGGCGCGTGTTGCTTGTCGAAGGCGATCTGCGGCGCAACCGATTGGATCGGGTCTTCAAATTGCCGAACGACGTCGGACTCAGCACGCTTCTCCAGGATGAGTCGCTGACTGAGCGGAGCATCAAGGCTGCTATTCGAGAGACCAGCGAGCCTGGACTTTTCGTGTTGACGAGCGGCCCTTGCCGTTCAGATACCCCCGAGCTATTGCACTCGCAGGCGTTGCGGGATTTGATTGAGCGGTTGCGGCGGAACTACGACGTAATTTTGATCGATACGCCTCCGCTACTCGAAATTCCAGACGCGCGCCTGGTAAGCCGGATCGCGGATGGCGTACTGTTTATCGCCCGGGCGAGGCGCACGACCATTGAGTCCGCTGCTTCGGCAACTCAGCGGCTGGCCTTCGATAAAGCTCCGCTGCTGGGGCTCGTGTTGAACGACTGGAACCCAAAACAGAGCCGCTACTATAGCCGTTACGGTCAATACGTGAGTAGCAACTAGAAAACGAATCTTCTGCGGCTTGGCTACGCTGCGGTTTCGGTGTGAGCGGCAGCTCGGCCGGCCGCGGCCGCTGTGCGGTCGATGAGGCTTGCGATCCTGGCGTAGGCCGCTTCGAAATCCACAAGATTTTTGCCGTAGGGGTCTCGGATCTCCAATGCCTCGCGCACGTCGAGCGAGCCGAGATAGAAAACCTTCCCCGCCATCGACTGTCGTTTTGCGGCGCGATCGACTGCGCGAAACAGATCGGCATCGAAGACGAAAATCACGTCGAACGATCTAAGATGCTCGTCAGTCAGAACTTTTGACCGATGCTGCGATAGATCAATCCCTCGCGCCCGTGCGGCTTCGACGGCGAACTTTGGGGAGGAGCGCCCGGAGGCGGGAAGTAGTCCCACGGAAGAAATCCGGAGGGTCGGCATTCGAGCTTTTGCGTAATATTCGGCAAAGGGGCTGCGGCAAATATTGCCTTTACACACAAACAGGACGCTTGAACTATGCCGGAAGAGGTTAAGTGCGCGATGCCGCATTCGGCGCCGCACAACAGTCAAGCGTGACGATACTGTAGCGGACAAGCGGCCGAACAATCCAGCGAGCTCCTCCATAGCAGGTCCGGGATCATCGAGTGTAAACGTATCGCTGCGCTCACGCAGCAGAAAAACATTCCGAACCTCGGCCATCACTCTGTGAAGCGGCAGCGACATCAGCGTAGGATCTGCTTTGTCGGCCCGCAGGTTGGAGCGCAACCAGCCGAGATCCATTCTCCAGTTGCGGCAATAAAGATTCAGTCGATAGGCGCCATCGAATTCGGTTTTACCGTATTTCATCATCTCGTAGAGATAGCGCGGGAAATCAACGCCGGAGGCGATGGCGAGCGGCAGCGAACCCCAAAACCGTCCATTTGTCTCAATGAGCACCCACCGGCGCGATTCAGGGTTGTAACGGAACTCAACCATGCAAACACCCGTGTAAGAGACCGCCTTCATCAACTTGCAGGTGGCCTCGAGGAGCTCGGGATTCAGCGGCACGCTGCGTCGATACGTGCTGCCGCCTCCCAATAAGGGTTCGTGCACCCGCTCGTGCTGGAAAGCAACCAGAACTTCTCCGTTCCGGCACAGGGTTTCCACCCCGACACCGATCCCGCGAAAGAACTCCTGGACCAGGAATGTTTCCTGGGGAATGGCAGAGGCGATCAGCTCGAGATCCTCTGGCCGTCGCACACGTTTGACAGAACGCCGCGCTTGCGGGTCTCGCGATTCGGCAGACCGTGGGGGCTTCGCGAGAATTGGTAGCCCAAATTCGTGAACTGCGGCCGCCAACTCCGCGGGGGTCGCGACGACTAATTGCCGCGGCAGTGGAATCCCAAGTTCCTGCGCCACCTCATAGGTGCGCTGTTTATCGGATGTCATCCAATGCGCTTCATCGCTCAACAGATAAATTGAGCCTGGCCGCGCGAGCTGACCCTTGTGCATTTGTAATGGCAATAGAGACGCATCGTCGCACGGAACTACGAGATCAAAATCAAAACGGCAAACCAGCTCGTTGAACGCATCGATCCAGGTCACCTCATCAGGGCGGTAATAGGGAATCGAGTGAATCGTCTTTATATATCGGGATTCGAGCGAAGCTGAATTCAGAGGACACCAGGCGGTGTGGACGTCGAGACCGGCTCTGCCGAGCGACCGAATCACCGCGAGAAAACTACGGGTATCAGAACCAAGGACCAGCACGCGTCCCGATAAACGTCCTAGTTCTGGCTTTGATACCACGCGAGATATTCCTGTAAAGTGGCGCCCGTGAAGCCCGAAGCCGCCGAAAACAGACTGCGGAGATCTGAATAGAGCTTCTCAACATCCTCGCCGGTTCGGAAAATGGGGCTCCCGCCGGGCATGAATTCGGAAGAGTGCAACATAAATTCGGCGTAGCTTCTGCGCTCACTACGCACTCGGCGCACAATAGCTGAAAGGTCGTTAAGATTCCTTCCGTTGGGACGAAGCCAAAGCTGGTCGGGGCGAACGCGGCGAAGGAAAGAACGCAGAATCCGAGGTCGTATTGAATCGTAGCCCAAGAAGCGGCAATAGATCGTCATCGGAACTTCCAAAA
>JAFAQG010000497.1 GCA_019246575.1 Acidobacteriaceae bacterium | reverse complement strand
GTTTGCTGCCGGTGCGTTCTTTTTAGTGCGCACGTACCGGCCCCGCAAGTACTCCATTCCCGCAGCACGGGTCTCCTGGACCAGAAACGAAAGAAGTGCCGTCTCAACGGTTCTTCCGATAACGCGACAGCTCATCAAAAAACTGTCGATCTCGCAAACCCTTTCCTCGGTTCGAGTGATGATGACGGCGACAATCCCGTTGTCTCCAAAACGATCCGTAACTGAGGCGTAGTAGACTTTCCATCCCAGCTGTCCCGCGAAGTGACGGATCTGCTGTTCTGTGTATCGCCGTGTCGTCAAATTGAACTGATTCGTTTTATTCGTCAACTGCGCCACACGCACGACTGTTGTGTCCTCCACAGTCGCAACTTCGATGCGCTGCGCGAGCGAGCGATAAAAATCCTCGATCGAAGCGACGCTGCGGGCCATGTTTGCGCGCTCCTGCTGTTGCCTGTAGTAGCGTGCTCGCTCGCTGTCTTCGAGAGAAAGCGTGAGTCGCTCCAGCAGCGGGCAGGCACGGATGGCCTCCGCATACCCCATCGCATCGGACGGTAGCTCAATAACGGCAACCTCGGGCAACTCGCTCCGCATGGCGGCCCGTTCGAAAGGGCTGTCGTCGATGAAGGCGATAGCATCGAGACCGACATTGAGTTCTCTCGCGATCTCGCGAATCGAGTGCGCCTTGTTGTTCCAGTTCAACCGCCATGCGGAAAAATGCGAACGGCGCAACAACATCTCCGGGTGTGAGTCGATGATCTCCATCGCATCCTGTTCGTTGTTCTTACTCGCGATTGCAAGCAGGATGCCCCGGCGATGGCAATGTAACAAGGCTTGCTGTACAGCTCGGTACGCCGCGCCCGGATAGTCTTTGCCAAGCTTTATCCCACTCAGGCCATCCTCTCCAGCCAGCCCGCCCCACAGAGTATTGTCGAGGTCAGCTACGATCACCTTGCTTTGCTTGCCGGCCAAGCAAACGATGAACTTGAGCCATTCCTGCGCCATGTAACCGAGCGACTCCGCCGTAAACGGCATGCGCATTGCCAGCCACTTTCTCTCGTCGGACCAGCGCAGCCGCCCCTGGCGGGCAATCAAATCGTCGTAGGCAAGTACGAACACTCCGCTGAACTCCGCGGCCAACGAGCGCAGCCCTTCGTTGATTTGCCGTATCGTAAGAGCTTGGCCTTTAAGCGATTGGGTGTCCAGAAGGCCCGTCGCGAGGTGAGCCGGCAGCTCTAAGTCATGCACGATAATGTTCGCCTTCCTACGCCGGCGGAATGCCGCAATGTAACTGCGCATGTCGGCGAGAACTCGCTCGCAGATAGGGTTGAAAGCGGCCGGGTCCTCGGGACCCTCCCAAAGCTCGGGAGCAATATCGCGAGTCTGTACGGCCAATATCACTGTGTCCGGCCGGAATTCGTCGAGCTTGCCGGTCTCGAGCAGCTCTTGCGCGTAGGCGTTGAATTCTCCTACGTATGTCTTCAACGCGATGCCGCTTGCGAAGGCTGACGCCCGCAATATAGGGACAACCGGTTCCACCGTGAACGAACGCAGGAAAGCAACCCGATGCTCGCTGAACCCAAGATGCGCCGACAGCTTCGCAATCCGGGGCAGAATCCACGCTGCAGTCGCGGCGCCCGGCGCGCAACGCCACAAGTCGGCGATCGCCTGTTGCGCTTCGCTCCAACGCGCACTGTCGATCAGTTCTTCGATCCGGAATCGGTGGTCTGACTGTTCGGTTAACATGTCACATCGCGAAGCCGCCGCAGACGGGCAAATCGACACCCGTCATATGGTCGGCCGCATCGCTGCACAGAAACACAACAGCTTGCGCGATGTCATCCGCAGCAGCAAGTCGCCTCGTCGGTGTCTGCATTGCGTGCAGTTTTCTTTGGCGCTCCGGGATAACGCTGATCGCTTCCGTTTCCGCCATGCCTGGGGAAACCATATTCACTCGAATGCCGTGTGGGCTCAGTTCCGAGGCAAGCGATCTTGTGAAGGCCTTGAGCGCGGCCTTCGCGGCCAGAAATGCCGCCCAGTGGGGCGGGGGAGTTCCCGAGAGGAGAGCAGAGCCGAGATTGACGATCCTGCCCGATTTTCGCTCGAGCATAGATGGCACGACAGCTTTTGTGCATAGGAATGCACCTTTGAGTTGTCCATCGAGTTGGGCGGCCATATCGTCCCACTTCAAGCTCGCGAATGGACGTGGACTGTGGGGCGGTGCCGCATTGTTCACCAGAACATCGACGGCTTTCCCAAAAATATCGCCGGCCCGGCACATAGCAGCTTCAATTGCCTGCTTATCCGTAACGTCGGCTTCAACTGCGATGCTACGTCCGCCCGTCTCGTTGATAGCCTGGCAGACTTCTTCCGCCCGGCTCGAATCGAAGCGATAGTTCACCACCACTGCTGCGCCAGATCGGCCGAATTCAAGCGCAATGGCTGCCCCGATACCGCGTGAGGCGCCGGATACGAACACGACGCGTTCGGATAAATGCACACCCGATCTCTTCCGTTGCTCTTCGAGCAGT
The DNA here is from genome assembly GCA_019246575.1 of Acidobacteriaceae bacterium. The sequence continues at coordinate 299 of JAFAQG010000497.1, read as the reverse complement.
ACAGCTGTTCCATTTCCTTCCATGACTAACGTCTCGTCCTGCCTGACCGCGCGCACCTCGAGTCTGACGCTGCGGGTGCCCTCGGATTTATGGCTCACTCGTACGCTTACGGTGAGCGTATCGCCAACGAATACCGGGGCCAACCAGCGGAAGCTCTGCTCCGTCCAGAGACCTCCTGGCCCCGGCAAATGCATTCCAACTAAGGTGGAAACATAGCTTCCGATCAGCAGCCCGTGCACCACTGGCCGCTGATAGCTTGTCCTTTTTGCAAACTCTTGCTGAATGTGGAGCGGATTGAA
>JAFAQG010000462.1 GCA_019246575.1 Acidobacteriaceae bacterium | reverse complement strand
GAACGCCGATTCGTTCAGCCCCGAGCGCATTTTCTGCCTGATAGGCACCAATGCCGAAGACTACGCGGTAGCGGCTGGATTATCCCGAACTGCGGTGGGGCCGCAGAGTGACGGACTCGTTCAAATTGAGAACGCATACGTTCAGGGAGCGAATAGAGCATATGTTCATCGAAGCCATAGCGGCAGGTATGGCATGGTTAATTCCGAAGAAGGTTACCAGAATCTACGCAGGTTCCTGTTTGGCGATCTGAGGGCCAAGACACTGTTAACGAACTTCGTACTGGATTTTTCAGCGAACCACAACAGCAAGATTCCCGACGTGACGTATTTTCTCGAGACGCAAGCCGCTATCCGGAGTCTCCCGGTCTTAATGCACGAGCGTACGCTTCATCACTACTGCGCCGAAGCGATAGACGAACAGACATTCAACGAGCGGTATCGCGGGCCGGACAGCCTGCTACCGCTGTTCACCACCTTCCTTTTCATGAACACTCGAGAGGATGGCACCATCAGATTCATGCGCAAAATCGGTCTATTCGTGCAAAGATACGAGAAGGGTTTTATCATCTTCCAGGATCATCTTGAACAGCTTCCGCTCTGGTCGGACTATTTGATTATCCAGTTGCGTCAGCCGCGAGGCGAGTCGGATAGCTCTTCTGTATTGATCGCCGATTACTGCTGGGCTTCGGAGCGACTCGAGCCGAACACTCCCCTGCGGCCGGACCCTCGACCAGACGAAGGAACGGCAAGCTACACTATTCCGCTTCCCGGCACGAAGTTTCAGGATCATCTAGGTCCTGAAGCCTCGGTTCGTATCGAAGTCTCAATTTGGCAGTGAATTCCGGCTTAGATCAACAGCCCTATCCATGATTCGGCATCAGCCGGGCGCAATAACTCAAAGCCGATGACCATACTTACAGACCGGCGCGATTTTCTCAAGTTGACTTCATCGATTCTTCTCGCGCCGGCAGTGCTTGCGCAAGCGAGGGAACTGCGGTGCGACGTAGCCGTGATTGGCGGGGGCACGGGCGGATTTGCGGCTGCTCTCGCTGCTCTGCGCAACGGAAGGCGCGTCGTTCTCACGGAAGAAACAGATTGGATCGGCGGACAATTGACCGCACAGGCAGTTCCTCCCGATGAGCATCCGTGGATCGAGCAGTTTGGCGCGACCCGCAGCTACCGCGCGTTTCGGGCGGCCGTCCGGAACTATTATCGCGAGCACTATCCGCTGACCGAGGCTGCGCGAGCGCGCGCAGATCTGAATCCCGGAAACGGATCGGTCTCCCGCCTCTGTCATGAGTTTCGCGTGTCGGTGGCCGTTTTGGAATCCATGTTGATTCCCTATATTGGAAACGGCCAGTTAACGATTTTGCTCGAGCACGTTCCGGAATCGGCTACGGTCGATCGTGATCGCGTAACCAGCATCGGTGTGCTGGATTTGAGAGCCGGGGCCAAGAAATTTATCGTTGCCGATTACTTCATAGACGCCACCGAACTCGGCGATGTGCTGCCTCTTACAAAGACAGAGTTTGTAACGGGTGCTGAGTCTCAGGCGCAAACCGGCGAATTGCACGCACCCTCTACAGCCCAGCCGCAGAACAGCCAGTCCTACACATTCTGCTTCGCAATGGATTATCTGCCCGAAGAGGACCACACAATCGAAAAACCTGAGCAATACGCCTTCTGGCGCGATTACATTCCAAAGCTCACCCCTCCGTGGACCGGTCCGCTCTTGAACTGGGCGGCTTGCGAACCGAAAACGCTTTCGAAACGGGATCTGTTCTTCGAGCCCGGCGAAGGAGCGAAGCTCAGATCAGCCCTGAACCTCTGGGTTTATCGCCGCATTGCGGATACATCGAATTTCTCTCCGGGCGCATACCGCAGCTCCATCACGCTGGTGAATTGGCCGCAGAACGACTTCTGGCTCGGAGACCTGGTGACTGCGACCCCGAATCAAGCGAAGCAATACCTTGCGCAAGCAAAGCAATTGAGCGTGTCTCTCCTTTACTGGATGCAAACGGACGCGCCGCGACCGGATGGCGGAACGGGATGGAAGGGTCTCCGGCTGCGAAGAGACATCGTTGGAACGGCAGACGGACTCGCGAAAGCAGTGTATGTC
>JAFAQG010000072.1 GCA_019246575.1 Acidobacteriaceae bacterium | reverse complement strand
GAGGCGGTGCAAAGCTTTCGCTTGACGAAGCGCTTGCGCCGGCCGACGAGAAGGATGTCAATCTGGTTGCGCTGGATGACGCCTTGAAGGCGCTGGCGCAGGCCGATCCTCAGCAAAGCAGGCTGGTGGAACTGCGCTACTTTGCCGGGCTCACGATCGAAGAGACGGCCGACGTTCTGAAGATCTCGCCGGCAACGGTAAAGCGGGAGTGGACCACCGCGAAAGCGTTTCTTAAACGAGAGATGCTCCGTAGCGGAAAAATTTAGGCCCGGCTGAGCCAAACCCAATCTCAGTTTCGCCTAGAAGACTGAGGACATACTGTTTTGGGAACCGCTCTTCTTTCTTTTCCGAATGGAATCACTGATGCTCCGCCAGCGCGATCAATCTCGCTGATGGGCGCGCAAATGACAGTTCACGCCGATGCGGCGGATACGGCAGGAAGCATGTCGCTGCTGGAAATGAACTCCAGGCCGGGTCTTGAACCTCCGCTGCATATTCATCGGAACGAGGATGAATCGTTCTATGTGCTGGAGGGCCGGCTGAAGGTCACACGCGACAGCGAGGAGCTGATCCTCGAGCCCGGGGATTCCGGATTTCTGCCACGCGGCATACCGCATACGTTCAAGATTCTGTCGAGCAACGCGCGGTGGCTGGTGTATCTCACGCCTGCGGGTTTCGAAGAATATTTTCGAACACTCGCCAGGCTGGCAAACCAATTTAGTTCCGAATCGAATCCGCCTCGCCCGGATTATGAGCGCCTGGGGCAAGTTGCCGCCCAGTTTGGGATCACGTTTGTGCGGTGAAGACGTGAGTGCGTTCTGGTCCGCTGGCGCCAAGCTCGGCTACAACCTTAGATGGCTGGTGTTGCGAGATGTTCGTAGTAGAAGAACACGATATCGGTCGCGGGCGGCTTCATGCCGAACTGGCGGAGCATGCCAACGATTTGGCCGCGGTGCAGCGTGGCGTGATTCACGACGTGCATTACGATCTGCCAGGCCGGAAGGCCGGCATTACCGACGAACCGTGATTTGAAGGGCACCTGCCGGGCGATTTCATCGTCGGTGGCTGCATCGGCCCAGGCTTCCCACCTGGCCTGCAAGCGAGGCCATTCGTCAATGACGAAGTCGAGAGAGGGAAGTGCATCGTGGGATGGCACTGGATAACTGGCGTCGGCGATGCGCGAATACAAGATCGCATCGCCGAAATAGATGTGAGCGAGCGTTTTCGCGATGCAGTCATGGGAGACGTTCATCGGCTTTTCGCGCTCCTCGGGCGAGAGCGAGAGCGCAGCCTCCAACACCTTCCGCGAGGCCCATCCGGAATATCGAATGTGCGTGCGAGCCTCATAGGCCGTCATATCTGTTTTACTTTTTTATCGTATGCTGAACTCCGCATCACACTCGATTTTCGCAAGGACGGGCGCGCGAATAAACGTGTTCTCTGAAGCGCAGAATTCAGCAGCCTGGCTTGCGTATAGTGTAAAGGCTACCTCGCTCGAGCACGAGCCGGTTTTAAGCTTCATACCAAATTGTAGGAGACGGAAATGGCAGGGATTTTTTCGCTGGAGGGTAAGACTCCGACGGCAGCGCCGCAGGCCGCCGACCCAGCGCAACTTTTACTTCAATTCACTACTGCTTATATTCCTTGTGCCGCTCTGTGGATTGCCGCGGAACTCAATCTTGCCGATCTGATCGGGGTGGGTTCCAAACCGGTGGCTGAACTGGCCAGGAGAACCAGGACCAACGAAGACGCACTCTTCCGCATTCTGCGCCTACTTGCCATGATGGGGATCTTCAGTGAGACCGAGTCTCGCGAGTTTTCCCTCACCCCGGCCGCTGAGTTGCTGCGCTCAGACCATCCCCAATGCATGCGCGACACCGTTGCATGGCTAGCCGATCCGTTCCACTTCAACATTGCCGCCGAGCTTCTGCACTCGGTGCGCACTGGAGAGCCTACGGTCGAGCACGTCACCGGCAAGCCTGCATTCGAGTATTTCTCAAGCAATCAGCTGGAATTTGATCGGTTTCATCTTGCCATGACTAACTTGAGTGCGATGGCCGTTGGCGCCGCGCTCGAGGCTTACGATTTCTCGCCGTTCCGCATGATCGTGGACGTTGGCGGTGGCCACGGCTTCGCGATCTGCTCGATTCTCAAGAAGTACCCGCAAATGCAGGGTATCCTCTTTGATCTGCAAGACATTGTGCCCGGTGCGGACGAACGCATTCGCGAATTCGGATTCCAGGCACGCTGCCGTACTGCCTTCGGCGATTTCTTTGAGGCTGTGCCGGAAGGTGGGGACGTTTACTTCATGAAGCACATACTGCACGATTGGACTGACGAGCAGGCTACGACCATTTTACGGAATTGCCGACGCGCATTGGATAGCAACCGACATGGAAACCGCACCGGTAAAGTTGTGCTCTTGGAATTTGTGGTGCCGCCCGGGAACGAGCCGCATCCATCGAAGGTCATCGATATCGAGATGCTGTTCTTCCCTGGTGGCCGCGAACGGATGGAGCAGGAATGGCGTGAGTTGTTTGCCGCGGCTGGATTTCGGCTGTCGCGTATCGTGCCAACCAAATCGCCGTTTACTGTGATCGAAGCGGAGGTGGCATAGCAAAGGTCAGTGGCTACGGATCGCACCCAGATGAGGCAAGATTCGCTCGTGTGTTCGTTGATAGACTGCCTCTCAATGCAGGCGCTGATCCTTTGATGCGCTGGCGTGGAGGGCAATGTCGAAGATCGTTCGGTATGAGTTTATGGGAAGTTGGGTCATCTTCTCGCTGCTGTTTCTCTCAGGGATCGGCTTACCAGGAGCCATTCTCTATTTGTTGAATGGACTGGTGATGGTTGAGACAGCTATGGACGATCCAGAGAAGTTCATTGACGAATATCGGGCGGGATTTTGGCGTCGAAGGTGAGATCAGCCAAACAGACCTAAGATTGGGTTGTGATCCTTACGGCCGCGGCGAGTGACGCCGGAAAGCGGCTCGATACGTTCCTGCACGAGCGGCTGCCGCAATTCAGCCGTTCACGACTGCAGTCGTGGATCAAAGAAGATCGTGTGCTGCTGGGCGGGAAAGGCGTGCGCGCATCGCACATCTTGCGAGGCGGTGAACAGATCTCGGTCGAGCCCGGGAGCCTTCCCTCGCTCAAGGCCGAACCGGAAGACATCCGGGTTCGCATTTTGTACGAAGACATCGATGTGGTGGTCGTGGACAAGCCCGCGGGGATGGTGGTGCATGCGGGCGCGGGACATCACCGAGGCACGCTGGTGAATGCACTGCTGCATCGCTTCGGAACACTTGCGGGCGGGGATGATGTGCGGCCCGGCATTGTTCACCGCCTGGATCGCGACACCAGCGGCGTACTGGTGATTGCACGCACCGACGCCGCTCATCAGGCACTGGCAAGGCAGTTTCACGACCGCACTATCGAAAAGACGTATCTCGCGATCGTGCACGGCCGGATGAAACAGCCGTGCGGCCGCATCGATGCTCCGATTGCGCGCGATCCGGTACGGCGCGTGCGAATGACAGCACGGCTGGCGAGCGGCCGAAGCGCGCTGACAGAGTATCGGGTCATCGAAGAATTGGGGCGCTTCAGCTTGCTCGAAGTGAAGATTAGAACGGGCCGCACGCACCAGATCCGCGTACATCTTTCGAATCTTCATCACCCGATCGTTGGCGACCGGCTTTACGGCGCGCCCGCGGCATTGCCGGGACTTCCCGCATTGCACCGCTTCTTTCTCCACGCGCACCGATTGCGGTTCAGATCACCGAGCACGGGAGATTGGATCGAAATCGAAAGCCCCGTGCCCGAAGAATTCGCGAACTTGCTGCAGTTCCTTCGAGTGAGCGCAAAATAACGCGGATAAAATGAAGTGATCCCAATGAAGTTCGCAACCGCCAGTGTGGCGGCCGCCGTACTCGGAGGCTGCTTGGGAAGTGTTCTTGCCGGGCAGCAGAGTCCGGCTGCAGCGCAGACATCGCAGCCGGCAGCAGACAACAACGTAATCCGCACCGAAGTGACGCGTGTAAACATGCTGTTCACGGTGACCGACAAGAAGGGCCGGTTCGTCACAGATCTGAACCGCGACGATTTTCAGGTATTCGAGAGTAAGAAGCCGCAGAGCATTCTGGAGTTCACGTCGGAAACCAATCTGCCGCTTCGCCTTGCGATTCTAATTGATACCAGCAACAGCGTCCGGGATCGTTTTCGATTCCAGCAGGAAGCGGCGACAAATTTCATCAATACTGTGATGCGACCGCAGGACAAAGCTATTGTGGTCAGCTTCGATACCGCGGCCGAGCTGGTCGCCGATTTGACAAACGATACGAGCGTGCTGGAGAAGGCGGTCCGAAACTTGAGGCCGGGAGGCGGGACCGCTCTTTACGATGCCATGTATTTTGCATGCCGGGACAAGCTGATGCAGGATCAGCCGCTATATAAGTTTCGTCGCGCGATGGTAATTCTGAGCGATGGCGAGGATAACGAGAGCCGCTACAGCCGCGACCAGGCGCTCGAGATGGCGCAGCGGGCGGATACGGTGATTTACACCATTTCGACCAATGTCAGCCATGTCGAAACCGAAGGCGACAAGGTGTTGCGATACTTCGCGCAGGAAACGGGAGGCGCGGCGTTTACGCCGTTCCAGGCAAGAGAGCTCGATCAATCGTTCGAGAACATTGCGAACGAGCTGCGGCATCAATACAACCTGTTCTATCGTCCCGAGCCGCTGAGAGCGGATGGCCGCTTCCATCCGGTGGAGATTAAGGTGAAAGGGCGCAAGGACCTGATCGTGCGGGCCAGGAAGGGTTATTACGCGCGCAAGAACCCGGTCAGCTAGCGCGCGCGGATAAAACAAATCCGGGCACTTCTGTTTGGCGGTATAATGCCTGAGAGCCCCCGAGAGATCCAACGGAGAGGATGCTTACTATGGACGAGAAAGAGCGCAGCCGTACTTTAACCCTCACCCTGGGGCAGATTGAAAAGCAGTTTGGCAAGGGGTCGATCTTGCGGCTGGGGGCAAAAGAAGCAATCGTTCCCGTTTCCGCGATATCGTCGGGGTCAATCTCGGTCGACTATGCGTTGGGTGTGGGTGGGTTTCCACGCGGCCGGATCTGCGAAATCTTTGGGCCTGAGTCTTCGGGCAAGACGACGATCGCGTTGCAAGTGATTGCGGAGGCGCAGAAGCAGGGCGGGATGGCCGCCTTCATTGACGTCGAGCATGCGCTCGACCCTGTGTATGCGAAGCAACTCGGCGTGGATGTCGACAATTTGCTGGTTTCGCAGCCGGACTTTGCCGAACAGGCGCTCGAGATCACGAGCGCGCTGATTACGTCGGGATCGATCGATGTCTTGGTTGTAGATTCGGTGGCGGCGCTGGTGCCCAAAGCGGAGCTCGACGGCGAGATGGGCGATTCGCATATGGGCGTGCAGGCGCGTCTGATGTCGCAAGCCATGCGGAAGTTGACGGGCATCGTTGCGAAATCGAATACATGTCTGATCTTCATCAATCAGATTCGGGAGAAGATCGGCGTGATGTTCGGGAACCCCGAGACAACCACCGGCGGCCGCGCGCTAAAGTTCTATTCTTCGATTCGGGTGGATATCCGGCGCATTGCGGCGATCAAAGATGGCGAGACGGTTACGGGCAATCGCACCAAGGTGAAAGTGGTGAAGAACAAAGTTGCGCCGCCGTTCCGGGAGGCCGAGTTCGACATCATCTACGGCGAGGGGGTTTCGCGGGAAGGCGACTTACTCGATTTAGGCGCTGCGAACAACATCGTCGAGAAGAGCGGGTCGTGGTTTAGTTACAAGGGCGAACGCATCGGGCAGGGGCGTGAGAATGCGCGCCAGTTCCTGAAGGACAACCCGGATATCCGGGAGCGAATCGATGCGGAGTTACGGCAGAGTCTCGGGCTGACGAAGAAGCCCGAGGCGGAAGCGGGAGCAGCGCCGACACCGATCGATACCGCGAAGAGTGCGGGACGGGCGCGATGAAAATTCGCGACCGCAGCTAAGATGCTAGCGTGAGCATATGGTGCCGAGAGCCGAGGCCGGACAACACAACTCGATGGTATGGTTCATCTGCCCGACGGCCGCGAGCTGCCGGTAACAGTGACCATCGACTGGAGTGAGCTCGAACAGGTCGGCATTTCCTGTCCAGATGCCCTGCTGCTCCGGGCTGTAGAGGTTTTCGGAAGCGCTGAAAAAGCGTTGAGCTGGCTAGACACGCCGCTAATAATGTTTAGCGGTCAGACGCCTCGAAGGACCGCTCAAACGGAGGAAGGCCGAAGCCGCGTTCTTGGCGTGCTTTTTGATCTCGAGCACGGCTTTCCCGCTTGATCGTTGTATCGCGGCTGTGCCGTCCCGCATTTGCCACCTTTGACGGTAACGGGGGTCTTCACAGAGCTGGCCGCTGGCATGAACACG
>JAFAQG010000049.1 GCA_019246575.1 Acidobacteriaceae bacterium | reverse complement strand
CGTGTTCCATGGCTTCTACATTTGGCCAAGTCTCCGAACCCGGTTCACCTTTCTTCGGCGCGGTTACAAAGCGCCACTGTAGATCTCCGGTTTCCGGGTCCCGCGCATCCAAGTATCCCGGAATGTCCAAATCATCACCACTCACCCCTGCGAGCACATGATTCTTCACGATGACGGGAGCGCTGCTGGCGTAGTATTGCTGATCGAGATCGCAGATCGACTTGTGCCATCGCTCTTTACCGTCCTTCAGGTTTAAAGAGACGAGGTTGCAATCGGGCGTCTCGAAGTAAAGCCAGTTTCCGTAAATTCCGACGCCACGGTTTCCAATATGAATGCCGCCCTTGGATTTCCATGTGAACTGCCAAAGCAGCTTGCCGTTACGCGCGTCGGCGGCCCAAACGTGATCAGGCGCAGTGAAGTAAAGGACTCCGTTTAAGAGGATGGGAGTGCCTTTAATCGTGATTCCGCCAAACGGTCCACCCTGAGCCGGCGCGTTCCCCTCGGTTGCGCGAAATACCCAGGCGAGCGACATCTGATTGACGTTGGAGTCATTGATTCTGTCCAGCGTGCTGTAGCGCCGCCCAGAATAGTCGCCGTTGTACGTCGGCCAGGAATCCTTCGTCGGGTGAAGGAGAAGGCTCGGGTTCGATTCCTGGCAATATGCGGCGGCACAGAGAACAAGGGATGAGATCAGAGCGGTTCGCATACTCATTTCAGTGTCTCCAGATATGCAAGGACGTTGTGCATGTCATCGTCCGTGAATTTTTCCATGAGTTCCTGATGAGCGGCACGCGGATCACGGATTTCGATCTTCGGGTTGTTTTCGGTTCGATTCCAAGAATGGTACTCACCTTCTGCGTCGCGCAGAGAGACAGTGAAGTCGTCCAGGTGCTCGAGCGTACCAGAGTAGGAAGCGCCCGACGCGTCAGTAACGGTGACCTTGATGTTGCCGGGCGCAGAGGCCCCTCGCGGGGAGTTTGGATAGATCATTCGTCCCTGAAGTATGCGTGGCTCGTACTTCGAGGCGATATGTGCCAGATCTCCCGTCACGGAATGACACGTTGAGCAGGTACCGGGGCCATTGAAATATGCTTCGCCGGCTTTGGCATTGCCCGTGACGATATTGACAGTGCTGTCCCGGCCGCGACTGGTCTTCTCCGCCATTTTCGAGTGCAAGAACTGCGAAATATCGCCAATCTGATCGTTTGTCAGATCAAACCTGGGCATTCCTCCGCGGCCGTTCTGAACGACGGGTGCGATCGTGCTGCCGAGGCGATCCTTGAGGACCAAAGTCGAGCGAATCAGATCGGGCCCGCCTTCGCCGCCCGTGGCGTTGGCACCGTGACAAAAGGCACATCGAGAGACGAAGGTCTGTTTACCCCGCGCGATGGCTGCCGGCTCTTGTGGGCCGTAACCCTCGGCTGGTCCAGCGCCGAGACCTGCGGGGCGGTTGGGCCGGCGCGCGGGAGGGTTTGTGGGCGCGCCAGGACGATTGGCGGGCGCGCCAGGGCCTACGGGACCGGGCGTTTGAGCGGTCATGATGCTGACGATTGAGAAAAAGGAGGCGCCCATTAGCGTGGACGCAAGAGTTCGGATGTGCATCATTACGGATCTCTCGTACCTGAATACTACTGTAAGCAAGCGCGGACTGAGTAGATGTGGAAGCGCAATCAGGAGTCGCGGTCGCGGGCGTCCGCCCACCAGTTAAGCAGCCTCCGTACGGGTTTTGGAACCCTGTAGAGAGTCGTTTTGGGCGGCGGAGCGGAGGATGCGGTCGACCATGGGCGGGCTCAGGGTGCGGATGTGGCGATCAATTTCCTCAGTTGAAAAATCAAACCCATTTGCCTGCGGGTCAAAGTTTTCATGGCGTTGGCGGGCGAGGAGTGCGGCGCGGGCGGCGGTGGCTAACGCCTCTCGTTCTTTCGCCTCGCGATCCTGCTGGAGCTGGCGCAGCTCGGCGAGCTCTTTGTCGTAGCGGCGCGACAGCCGCCCTTCCTGAAGCTGCAGATTGCGCAGCTGCTTCTCGTAGGTCAAGAAGGTCTGGAGTTCGATCATGGAGGGGCGCAGCGCGGCATCGTGATCGTCGAATTCGCCGGCGAACTCGATGCGGCCGTGCGTGTAGATGGCCATCTCGAGCGCGGGGATGCGCTGCAGACGCCAGGAGAGATCGGCGAGCGATTGGACGAGCTCGCAT
>JAFAQG010000040.1 GCA_019246575.1 Acidobacteriaceae bacterium | reverse complement strand
CGGCCTACGAAAGGCGGACGCCGTGCGGCATGTTCAGTAGGCAAGTATGTTGCAAGCGCTCGGTCAAGACATTCGCTTTGCTTTCCGCCAGTTTCGGAAGCGTCCCGGTTTTACAGCTTTAGCCGTCTTCATCCTCGCGTTGGGACTCGGCGCGAACGCCGCGATCTTCAGTGTCGTGAACGCCTTTCTCCTGCGCTCGCTTCCGTTTAAAGAGCCCGACCGGCTCGTCGCGCTTTTCGAACGGAACGTCGTCAATTACGACGAGTCGCGAAACTGGGTTGCACCGGCCAACTTCCTCGACTGGCAGAAACTCTCCACCAGCTTCGAACAGATGGCCGCATACACCACCGGACCGTTCAATCTTTCGAGTTCCACCAATAGCTTTGAGCCAGAGCGTATCGACGGTTGCGCCTGCTCGGGTAATCTGTTTTCGACGCTAGGCGTTTTTCCTCTCCTCGGCCGCAACTTTCGTCGGGACGAAGATCGTTACGGTGCGCCACATGTGGTTGCGATTAGTTATGACCTTTGGCAGCGTCGATTCGGTGCAGCGCCAAACATTATTGGAAAAAGAATTCGCCTCGACAGCGAAGATTACGAAATCGTCGCGGTCATGCCTCGCGGCTTTGCGTTTCCGTCTCGAACCGTTCAAGCATGGAGTCCGCTCCTTAGCTTTCTCCCACCTGACCGCCAGAAGCGGCACGATACCCATTTTCTGCAGCCAATTGCCCGGTTAAAACCGGGTGTTTCCGTTGAAAAAGCTAGAGCCGAGATCGACGGCATCGCCGCGCGTTACAAGCGCACGCATCCTCAGGATGTGAGCGGTCGCGGGGGGAACGTGGTTCCTCTCCACGATTCTCTCGTTTGGAATGTGCGCACCTCGCTTTTACTATTACTCGGGGCAGTGGGCTGCGTCCTGCTCATCGCATGCGTCAACGTTGCAAATCTGCTGCTGACGCGTGCAGCCGGGCGGGTGCGTGAAGTTTCCATTCGCGCTGCGATGGGCGCTAGCCAGAACCGGATCATCTCCCAACTGCTCACCGAAAGCATCCTTCTGTCGCTTGCCGCTGGCCTCGCGGGCGCATTTCTGGCCTTCTCGATAACGCAAATTCTGATCTCTCACGCGCCGGGTGCTGACGCCGTTCTCCCCGCCGGAAAAATCCCGCTCGATCCCATGGTCTTCCTGTTCGTGTTTTGCATTTCGCTACTCACCGGCATTGCAGCAGGCCTTTACCCCGCGATTCAGTCTTCACGAACCGACCTCACTCACTCGCTGAAGGACAGTACCCGCTCCGCAACACCCACTCGCTCGCAAGGCCGGTTCAGAAACATATTGGTAACTGCCGAAGTTGCGCTTTCCATGGTGCTCCTGGTCGCTGCAGGGCTCCTGCTCCGCAGCTTTTCGCAGCTCTACCACGTCAACCCTGGCGTCCGCCTCGACCAAACGCTCACTATGGCGCTATCCATACCCGACGCAAGTTATGAGAAACCCGCACAGCGTGCAGCTTTTCTGCGGCAATTAACCGAGCGCATGCAGACAGTGCCGGGGGTGAAATCCGCAGGTCTGGTAACTTGTGTACCGGTCGCTGGTCATTGCGACGATCTTGTCTTCCACATCGAGGGTGAGGAGCTGCCTGCCGGGCAAATGAGGGACGCACTTGATCGCGGTGCGGACCCGGGCTATTTTGCGGCCGTCGGACTTCCGCTTATCCGCGGGCGTGTCTTTTCACCGAAGGATGGAATCGGCCCGGACGAGAAGCATCCCAAAATGGGAGCAGTTGTAATCAGCGAGGCCATGGCAAAGACATACTTCCCGCACGAGGATCCAATAGGAAAACACATCTTCTTTGGCATCGATCTCGCGAGACAACAGCTCACCGGCAATCCCGTGCCGCGTTATGAGGTGATCGGCATCGTAGGAGACACGATCGCCCACTTGGACGAAGCAATAAGACCCACTGTTTACTTGCCGATTTTAGACGGCCGATGGAGCGAATTTTACGTAATCTTGCATACGGCTATCGAGCCCCATT
>JAFAQG010000017.1 GCA_019246575.1 Acidobacteriaceae bacterium | reverse complement strand
CTCAGACATCGTGGGAGTGGTGAAGCATACCCATCACGGACCTCGGGGTCAAGTCCGTGCAATCGCCTTTTGACTTCATCGAGAACCCGCTGATTCTCTTTGTAATGCCTTCGCGCGCTCGCCGACGAGCAAAGCCGGAACGCCAAGGTTGTGGAATGCGCAACTCGCAGAGTTTACCTTCGTTGTTGAAGCCCAGCCACGCTGACATAAAACGTTGTCATCGGGATCTGCCCGTTCGACGTGGCAGATGCGGCGAAAAAATAGACCGGACCAACCACTTCTTCCAGCAAGCCTTGCAAATTGCTTTTCCGGATTTTGATCGTGTCCCTCATTGCACCTCTCGGAAGTAAGTATTTTGTAGTTCGCGCGATCAGGAGACTATGCGTCAAAATACGAACCAACACATAGCCTCGATCCCACTTTTTCTTCGTCGAACCGGATCTTGCGTCCCTTGCTGACAAGCATTGAATCCAGTTGTGTGGCGATTTGCTGCATGCCTTCGCGAACGCGCTGGCGAAGATCGCCCGTGCTCTTGAGGTCTTTCATGTTCACTCCTGTAAGCAACGCGCGGGCTTCGTCGGCAAGCCGCTTCAGGTCGGCGTCATTCGTCACGTTCCGGAAATCGAGCGTATCGAGGAAATCGAGCAGATTCGATACGGCGCTCTTATGGAGGCGAACCGGCTTCCCCTCGTCCGTGGTCTGCAGGCGTTCCGCCAGATGCTGTACGAGCTCGGCAAGCGCGGTTCGCATGACCTGTTGCGCTTCTTCGGCGGCATTCGTCAGTAACTGCGCTGCTTTGGTGCGCTCCTCGTCCCAGAGTTCCGGCGCTATCTCGCGCAGTTTATCTGGCACCCCGAAGCTGACGTACCGCCAGGAGAACGAAAACGCCTGGCGCACGTCGGCCACGGAAGGAAAATCACGCGGATCGTGCAGCGCACGGTGGCGCTCCGGCGCTTGCGCACAGAGGTCGGGATATACGCTAAGAAACGCTTCGACCAGAGCCGGCCGGCGTTCTGCAAATTCCTTGAGCTTGTGATCGACTTGCTGCAGCAACGGCGGCGGGCAAAGGTGAATTCCTTTTTCGAAGGGAAGACAAACGGCTTCGAGATAGTTGCTGACTTCCGCATCGAAGTTGCTGATCGCTTTATACTCGTTGCAATCGAAAAGCCGCTTCGAGATGCGGAGCAGCGTCTTATCGGTATCGACTTCAACCTTGGCCGCGCTGACCTTCCGCGAATTGCCAAGGCGCGAGCGCTGGACCTTGATACAGACCGTTCGCCGCGCCAGATCCTGACCGGGATTGTCCAAGGCTGCGAGAGGTGTTGTGAGAGCAGCAGACATACTGAGGGTCCCCTTTCTGATGAGCTTTAAAAAATGGAACCGAGTATCGGAAACCCGGTCACGTGCGTGAGTCCGTCCGATTCAATGGAAACCTCGACGGTTTGTTCGTGGAAGTCGGCGGGATGATAACGGCTGGAATACAATCGCAGCTGTTGGTTGCGACTGGTAATCAGCGGATCGGTGGAGGGTTGCTGCTGGTTATAACGGCCCAGAACGGCGAAGTCGAGCACCGATTCGAGTTGGCGCCATTGCGCCTGACGGAACCAGATGCTTGATGGAAAATAAGTCTGAAAACGCCCCTGCTGTAATTCGTGCTCCGTGTAGCCGGAAAACAAACCGGTGCTCAACTCCGGGGCTTCTCGGTTCAGATTGCGCAGCAGGCTCAGCACTTCCGCGATCTGGTGGAGTGGTTCGCCGCCGGAAAGTGTCAGGCCCTCGATTCGGCCTGCGTCGTACTCGTGACGAATGCGCCGGGCGAGATCGCGCGTGGATACGGGAGAGCCCCCACTCATCGAGTGACTTTTGGGATTCCAGCAGTTCGGGCAAGCTAAACGGCAGCCCTGCACCCAGAGCACGGCTCGCCGGCCGGGGCCGTTGACCAAGCTGCATTCGAGAAACGCGTGAATGCGCATGGGAAGGCGGTTAGCGCCGGCCCTCCCGATGCTCGCACTCCTGTTGCTGTGCTTGACGGAAATATTCTGGCTTTTTGTGTTCCGCTACCAGCTGGTCGTCGCCCTGAAAATCTTTCATCGTGCGCGCGCAGCTGCCGTCAGTGAAGCCGGTCAAATCGACCGAGGAATTACCGTCCTCGTCAATTAAAACGGTGATTTGTTTCATAGTGGGTCTCCTCCGGTTTCAGCGCGCGGCGAACAGCAATTTCACCTGCTCACCGCGTTCCGTCTGAATCACTTCGCGGCCGCGGAAGATGTAGCCTTTCTTCCGCGCCATGGCCAGCGTGCGCTCTTCCTTGTACCGCTGATGAACGCGCCCCAGCCAAGCGTCGCCAAAGCCGGACGAACGATCGTACTCGCTGACGATGGCTCGAAAGCGGCCATTGGCGCCGCGCTCGAAACCAATGTCATTGGCAGCAGAAGAAAGATGCTGGCGGCGAATAATGACGTGAGCTCGCTCCGGACGCTCATCCCCCTGATACCCGAAAAGCGGAGCGCCGCGTTTGTGAATTTCGACGGGGTACCCGAGCGCCTGAAGCGCAGTCACTAGCGGCGCTTCCTCTGCTAATGTCGTCTGAAAAGAATCGTATTTTGACATTCGGGTTAGCCTCAGCGCGTGCCGAACAGGAGCTTGACCTGCTCGCCGCGTTCAGTTTGGATTACTTCGCGGCCGCGAAAAATGTATCCCCTTTGCTGAGCCATCTGAACGGTGGCGCGCTCCTTGTAGCGCTGTTGCACACGGCCGAGCCAGGCTCGACCGTACTCGCGATCCATGTCGTTGACGTGCACACGATAAGTGCCGTCCGGCAGGCGAGTAAATCCGATATCGCTGGCGTAACTCGTGCCGAGCGTAGCTGCCCGAATCACGATGTGAACAGGTTCGGGGACGATTGCGTCCGTCCAATATCCGCGGATGTGAATACCTTCCCTGTGGACCTCGACGTTGTGTCCGAGGTCCTGGAGCGCGGAGACCAGTAGGCTTTCGTCCTTCATAACCGTTGCGAACTCATCGTATTTCGACATGCAAACCCTCCCGGTAAATCGGTTTTTTTTGCGCGGTTGATTGATGATGGGGTGTCCTCAGGCGATAGACTCGCGCGCAGCGGCCAACTGCTGAACCGCTGCGCCGTTATCCTTGCGCTATTCGCCGGCGGCTCGTAAGCGGCGGCCGGCAATCGGTGTCACGCTGTTCTCGTCCCAGTGGTAAACGCCGGGAGCCGAGGCGCTGAGAAACTTACCGCTGGCAGACTGGCGCAGGCTCTTAATCTGCTCCGCCGCTGAGCGTGACACGGGTACCGTGTAGGAGGCTGCCTCGGTGATTGACATATGCAGCCGGTATGCTTTGCGGCAGCACTCTTTGATCTCCGCGCCCGTCCAGCCGTCGTCGTTCGGCCGTTCGCCTTGCGCGTCATACTTCGCTTGATAGATGCTCCATATCTGTTCACGCTCTTCGGCTGTTGGCAGATCGAAGAAATACGTCCCCAACGTGAAGCGCCGGCGAAGCTCTGGCGGTAACGTGGCGATCGCATTACAGGTGGCAATCCAGAGGCTGCGCCCCTGTGAAATCGCGTCGATGACAGCGAGTGCGGCACGAAGCCGTTCACCACTCGCACCGATCAGCGAATTCTGCATTGCGCCCAGATCGAAGGCAATCGTCGGGATACCGGCCGCGTTACCTGTTG
>JAFAQG010001027.1 GCA_019246575.1 Acidobacteriaceae bacterium | reverse complement strand
CCGTCCGTGAAGGCGACCAGGATGTCGGAGGGTTCGAGTTGGAGGGATGTTTCGCGATACGGGAAATCGCGGAAGAGGCCGACGACCGTGCCGCCTTCTTCGAGCCGCACGATTTCGCCTGTTTCGCCGCGCCAGAGAATGGGCGGGTTGTGCCCTGCGTTCACATAACGCAAGATGCGCGTCGACGGTTCATATTGAGCATAGAAGAAAGTCGCGTATCGGTTTTCGGCGGAGGCTTCGTACACGAGCCGGTTCACGTGCTGCACCATTTCGGCGAGCGTGAGGGAGGGGGTGAGAGTTTGGCCGCGTAGCGACGCCTGTAGGCTCGCCATCATGAGCGCTGCAGCGATGCCTTTGCCGGAGACGTCGCCGATGGCAATGCCAAGGGAGCCGTCTTCGAGGCGAACGAAATCGTAGTAATCGCCGCCAACGCCGAGCGCGGGGCGGCAGTAGCCGGCGAACTCGAGGCCGCACACTTCGGGGAGACTTTGCGGAAAGAGCCGCTGCTGGACTTCGCGGGCGATTTCGAGCTCACGGTTGAGACGCTCGCGCTGGGCGACTTCGCGGCGGATGCTTTCGGTGAGCTCGGCGTTTTCGAGAGCCAGGCCGGTTTGCGAGGCAACGGCGCCGAGGAGTTGCAGATCGGCGCGCGAATAGGGAGCCTCGGATTTTTTGGGACCGAGGCTGATCAGGCCGAGCAAGCGGCTGTCCAACGAGACGGGAAGAAGCACCTGAGCGTCGAGTTCTTGAAGCGCTTCCTGCTCGGGCGCGGGAGCGGCGTGGACCCAGGACTGCGGGTCGTCGAAGTAGACGTGGGCCGGTGATTGCTCCGTTTTGAGCACACGCACGGTGAGAGTATTGCCGGGCAACTGGATCGCCGGCAGCGAGCCGTAGCCGAGCGCGTAAGCGGGTTGATAGAAATTGCCGCGCTCGAGGAACATCGCGATGCGCGACACGTGGAGGGAATCGGCGATGCGGCGGGCAACGGTTTCGAGTAGCGCACGGGTGTCCCGGATGGTCGCTACCGACTTACTCAGATCAGTCAGTACGAGCTCTGCATTGTAGGCTTCGCGGAAGAAGCGGCGGTCCATCCATAAGATCAATTTGGCGCTCAACCAGCGGAAGCCGGCGATGAGAGCAGCGCCTGCAGCACCGATATCGATGGCGACCCACGTGCGATGGCTCTGCATTGCGAAGTGGACACTTAGGATAACCGTTGCGACTATAAGAATCGTGCGACCGATCTTCAAGCCGGTGCTGGCGAGAGCATAGCGCACGCCGCTGCGAATGACCATATGGACGTCCATGGCGCGCTGGACCACGATGACATAGGCGAGCGTGATGGGGAAGAACACCAGCATCATCAGGCACACAACAACCAACCAGAACGGAAATGGCGGCAATATGCGCACTTCGGAAAGGATAAGGAGCAAGAGCGGAGTGAGGGCGAGCGAGCAGCCGAAGATCATTACGCGCATGCGTCGGGCAGCGTCGGGCGCCTTGAGACTCGGAGCCTTGATGCTCAGGAGAATAAAAAATGCCGAGATGTAGCAGCCGATCAGAATGCGCACAGGATTCCCGATGACATCGAGCCAATCGACAAGAGGCCGGATCTGCTGGAGGTGATCGCCTGCCATCGCCTCCGTGTAAACGCCCAGTGCAGACAAGAGGACGATGGGAGCTGCGAAAACCGAGTTCAACCAACGATGCTTCCCGATGAAGTTGAAGGGAACCGGGAAATAAAGTGCGAATAACAGCATTCCGGCCGGCCAGAGATCTTGCAAGAAATTGTGATAGACGAGAAACATCTCACGCCACGGCGACCAAATATTCCGGAATCCCGTATTGAAGGTGGCTACTTGGCCGATGGAGACGAGCATGGTAAGTGTAATCCAGGCAAGGGGATCCGCGGGACGGGCGAAAGCAATATAGAACCCGAGGAGAAGGCAACTGGTCGGCAGCAGAAAACCGACGCCAATTAGCAAGGTCCAGTGGGCGGCCTCTGGGTGCCCGGCGTGCAGCTTTACTGGGACTGTGATGGTGTTCCAGACGCCATTTGCCCGGCGATGGACAGTCACATGAAGGGTGTCATTCGGAGCTACCTGGAACAGAATGTGGTCGATTCCATTAAAACCGTGAATGGGTTCGCCATCTAGCGCGGCAATTTCGTCACCGACTTGCAGACCAGAATGCTCGTATCCACTGGGAAGATGCGCGATCTGGAGGGTATCGAAACGAGGGTTGAACGGCCACACGGCGTGACGTCCGGGGGTGGCTTCGGTGTAAAACACCCAGGCGGAAATGGCGAGCTGCGCGAGCAGCGCCCACCCCAAAAGCACCCATAAGATCGCGTATTGGACGGTGGGCTTGCGCGGGCGTTCAATACGTCGCATTCAGCGGGCTACGCTTACGACTATATAGGACTAAAGGAGAAGCCCGATGACGAGCCCGACGGGAAAATGGACGAAGTTTTCGTTTTCGAGAACAGGACGTTCCTCCGGGATCTCTTCTTCGCTCCTGATATGGGCGAGCCAGCCAAGCACGTAATCTACAGTGATCGGCATGCGAATGATGTAATGCGTTCGCCTAGCATGGAAGGCACTTTGCTCAGCTAACGCCGCATTACCTCGTAACACGCCCTAGAACGTCATCCAAACGTAGACAGCGGTGGCGAGCGCCGAGACGA
>JAFAQG010000797.1 GCA_019246575.1 Acidobacteriaceae bacterium | reverse complement strand
ATCTGCCACGAGCGACGCCAACAGCAGCTGCAGGATTGCGCCTGCGACGCCGACAAGGCTGAACTTTCCAAAGCGCCGGAATCTCTTTGTGCCGGCCGGTCTAATCATAAAGTCTCCGCCCGGTATAACTCGGCGGTGTGCCTCAGCGCGGCATTGAGAGCCATGGAGGCCATTCCGATGATGGCGATGAAGCCGCCGACGTCAAAGAGCAGAAATGTCCGGCCGGCAAACTGTACACACCGATGCGAAATCAGCACTGCGTTTCCGATGGCAAGCAGAATACGAATCTCAGTCGGCCCAAAAAGCCCGTGCGAGAGATGAAAGCGGCCAATCGTGTAGGCGGCCAGATAACTCTCTATTGAGAGCACATAAAAGCAAACCAGCATCGCGACAGCAACGGGCCAGTGCACAAACTGCGAAAGCGCCATTCCGGCGATCAGGGCCAGCGCTCCGAACGTATCCGCAATGTGGTCAACATAAAACCCGTATCGCGGGCGCTGGCGGCCGCGCAGCCTCGCTACCGTACCGTCGAGGCTGTCGCCCACCCAGTTCAACAGAAGAAAGAAATTCACGAGCCATAGCGCGCGAAGATGATGTCCGGCAACCGCATATGCGGCCCCCGCAAGGATTTGCGCAACGAATCCGAAGACGGTCAGATGGTCGGAATTCACTGAATAAGGGATTCGGGCAGCGATCCAGAGCAGGACGCGCTTTTCGATGCCGGCAGTAAGGGACTGATGAACGCGCGCGGCATTCGCAAAGCGGGCCGGAGGCGCGTGAAGAGACGAGCTGGAACTCACCGGCCCTCCTCGTGTGTTCGCTCCCGGAGGGCGCGCCCGGTCGCGTCAACGGTGAAAAGCAAGGATTCGCGAGGAAACGTTTGAAGCAGCGGGGTGATGAGCCAGCCGAGCCCGGCCGGAATGTCGCGCGTGAGCGAAACAGCCTCGCATTCGATGAAGAGGCCCTTGGGGACCTGCACAAAGCTCCAATACGAGTTCAATCTCCATAGAAACCCGTCATCATCACCCGGCGGAAGCTTACGTTCGCGAGATGTTCCCGCCCGTTCGACCTCCTGAAGCCGGATACTCCGCGAGATGCTGTAGCCGCGGTCCGGCGCGAAAAGCGCCGACTCCACGACATACGTGGCATCGAACACCACGGCTATCGGTTTCTGCTGTTTTAGCCGCATCTCGACGACGGCATGGGGCCCATTGACCATGGCGGCGCGCGTCCACTCGACTCGCGGGGCATAGTAGACCGCAAAATGACCGTAATCCCGGAGCAAGGCAAGCATCTCGGCGGCTGTGGCATGCGGCACGAGCATACCGGCTCGCCAATGGTGCAACACCGCGGCGGCGGTCTCCCAAGTTTCCGTGCTGACGCGCTCAACGCAGATTTCGCTGCAGGCGTCGGGTCCGCGCGCGTCGACGATGGCGGCGTACCCGGGCCGAGAATGCTGGACCGCCAGCCGTCGCTCGAACTGATCAACGTACCGCTGGAAGGCGCAGGTCGCCTGAGCCGTTAGCTGCGCCGCTTCGAGCCTTAGCGAGCTCATGAACAGTGTCGCAGCGGCACAAATCCGAAGCTCGATTCTCATATCCGGCCTGGATCATGCCGCATGCAACGGGTGCAATGCAATGGTTGTGAGCTCAAATGTTCGTCGTGCCGACCTCAACGCGCAAGTATCTGAGTTCATGGATGTTTCCTATTTTCATCAACACTCCGACGAAGCTAAACTGGATGGTATCGATGCCCGCGAACGCCGCCTCTCGCCTGTTCCGGTTCGGGATCTTCGAGGCAAATCCAGAGACGGGCGAGTTGCGCAAACGCGGAGTTCGTATCAAAATGCGCGCTCAAGCATTTTCCGTACTACTGATGCTGCTCGAGCGCGCTCCCGAGCTGGTAACGCGCGAGGAGATGCGGCAAAGGCTTTGGGGGGATGGTACGTTCGTCGACTTCGATCACGGCCTGAACACCGCCATCAACAACATCCGGGATGCACTGAACGATTCGGCGGCCCAGCCGCGCTATGTAGAGACGGTCTCTGGCAAGGGATATCGCTTCATTGCACCGGT
>JAFAQG010000703.1 GCA_019246575.1 Acidobacteriaceae bacterium | reverse complement strand
CGGTCGAACTTACTAATGAGTTAGTACTTGGACCGGGGGACTTGCTGTACCTCCCGCGTGGTTTTTGGCACGAGGCCAAAACGGAGCCGGGGCAAGTATCCTGCCACCTGACGGTAGGCACTCAACCGGTGACGTACGCTGACCTGTTGACGCTGGCGCTAGCGCGCGCGGCGATCTCGAATCCGCGGCTGCGAAAACCTCTGCCGATGGGATTTGCCACGCATTTCAGCGCCGGAAACGAAATCAATGCCGCCGTGGTTGAGATCGAGAAAGACCTGTCTCTTTGCATGCACACGCAAGCGGCGCTAAACGACCTCACTAATCTGTTCTATCGTAATCGCATCGGTGCGCTGGACAACCAGCTTCTTGACGGTTTGGATCCTGTACAAACGGATCGAGCGAATATGGATTCCTCGGTCCGCATACGAGACGGTTTAGTCGTCGGTGTTGACGAGAGCGTGGCGCCGCCACAGCTTGTCTACGGCCCCAATCGTTTTCAAATTGAGAACGCCTATGTCGAGGCGTGTCGCTTTATATGTCGCGGGGAACTGTTCACGCCGGCATCTTTGCCGGGCGACTTGAGCGACGCTCAAAAGCTGATGCTCGTAAACCAGTTGATTGCCGAACAGGCACTCGTGGTGTGCGCAGCGACACCGCACAAACAAATGGAAACGGGTCTTAGAGCGCCAACACGCTGGTTACCGGCGAAGGTCAGGTTGGATGCGGATCGAGTGCAATGGGTAAGAGCGGGCGAGCAGACATTGCGCGAACCGTTCTTCCATCAGACCGTACAACGGCTACGCCGCAAGGACCCGCTCAACATCCGTTGGACCGACCTTGGGGAACTGTTGGGTGCTGAACAAGACTCGCAGCTCTCTGGCTTCATCTTCCACGTTTCGCGTAGCGGCTCGACATTACTGGCTAACATGGCCCGGGCTTGTGATGAAGCAATAGTGCTTTCGGAACCGGAGCCACTCTCGCAGACATTGTCTTTTCAGGTAAACGCGAGCGACGTGGACGAGCTTGCGAAACGGACCGGAGTCCTGCGGGCACTCATGCGAGCCTACGGCCGATCTTGTAACCGGCGATATTTACTAATAGTGAAGTTCACGAGTTGGAACTTACTGTACATCTCCGAAATACGAAAGCTTTGGCCTGAAACGCCTTGTGTAATTCTGATCAGGCATCCGCTCGAAGTCGCAGCGTCCTGCACGGCGACGCCGCCAGCCTGGCTCAGCGCGAATCAAGAAGGCAGGCTGGCGGACATCCACCGTCAACTCCGCGCGGAGGGGATTGTATCACAAGAATCTGTTTGCGCTCGCATCCTTGGTGAGTTCTATAAAGCGATTGCCGACACATCGATGGAAGGGTGTCGGGTTGTGGATTACGATGACCTGGATCTGGACGTAATAGCGGACACACTTCTGTTTCTTGGGCTCAGCCTCTCATTAGAGCAGGATCGTACCGTGTTTGAAAGGATCCTCGCCACATATTCTAAAGATCCGCTCAATGCGCGATTGTTTACTTCCGATTCAGCAGCGAAGCGCGCCTGTGCGTCAAAGTTGCTGGCGCAGGAGATAGCGCAATGGGTTGAACCTTATTACAACCAGGTTCGATGCGCGGCTATCGTTTGACCTAATGAGATTCCCTGCTCCCGAAGCATTGATGTCGCGCGTAGAATCTCTGGCCACCAAGAGAGGAGCTGGCCAAACTGCTTGACCATATGTTGAGGGGAGCCGGGCGCATCCAAGCGCATACTCCCGTAATCTCGTCTGGTGATTGCCTGCCGCAGTTCGTTCAGTTGTGTTGCCAAATGATCACGGATGCATGTAGGCCGATCGCCGCCACTTGCGAGACGTGCTTCTAAGTGGCTAGCCATCTTCGCGGCTCTTATTAATAGCACCGACCGGGAGAATTCCTCAAAGCGTGCTGGAGCAAGTTCACCGAGGTGAGTGACATGCTGCCCCAATAACAGCATACGTTCTGACGGGGTCCTTTCCTCAACCGGCTCGCTCCATGATGTTATGCACTCCAGTACTAGATCGCACAACCGTACGGCCGAGGCCCAGTTTGGTTCGTTTCGTCTCTGCCCGGCCGGGTCGTGGACAATTGTAAAGGGTAGGTGCCCGCAAAGCGCTGACGGAATACACCTTTTGAGTGTTGCTCCAAAAACTTCATCCTGATTGCGACATACGGGTAGGAAGGGCGGCAATAAAGTGCGGTTATCCAGCCCGGTCGCGGTAGTCATAGGTGCGCCCATTCTGCAAATTGTGGGTGCAAGCCATTGGCGTCCGATGTCGCGACAATCAAGAAGATTTCCGCCGGTGCTTATGTAGTTGTCCAGTCGCTCGATAGTCGGGCTCCCGGAATGCAGCACAAGTTTAGGCGTCGAAAACATTCCGGAGTCGCCTAGCACACCCGTGAAGGTGATACGTATTTGAGCATTCGCGAAGGCGGCGGACTCTAACCGGCCGTAATCTTTGCTGAGGGAGCGAATCCGTTCGGGCGGGTAAGTAGAGAGGATTTGGCTGAGAGCTTTTCCCAGAAGCCGCTCGTGCTCAGAGAAAATGTTTATTTTCAGTTGTGTCGCAGCAGCCACGGCTGAAGCTCGGCCCGGAAAAAACCAAAAAGCGGCATCATTGCCAGTGCCACCAACCGTAAGTGTGGTTGTTTCTTCAGTGCCGTGCAGCGTAGCTGGTTGGCAAACCGTGTCGTCATCGGCACTCAGAACAAGGTCTCCGATCGTGTGCAAGAGAATTGCGTTTCGATTAGCCCCGGCTGTAACGGGAGAGCCATGTACTCCGAACAATGCGAACTCAAGAACAGGCGGGGGTGCATCAGACATACTTTGCAAGGCAACGATAAAACCCGCTTTTTCTTCGGGGCCTGCATAAAAAACCGGCCAGTTAATAGAGGTGGCGAACGATCCAAGTGCGACCTTGATGGTGTTTTCGTGTGTGCGGGAATTGTCTGAAACAAATACTCGTAAGTTATGGTTATGGCAGCCTTGGCCGGATCGGTAATAACTCCACAGAGCGCGTAATAGCTCGGCGGGCCGATCGGCAGTGGGGATTCCGATACATGAGATGCGAGGCCCGGCAGGCAAACTCTCTTTAGCGGCGTCCATCACTTCCGGCGAGTATAGTTGCACAGATCCCATCGACCTTTAATGTAGTCGCAACCGTGTTTTGTTACATCTCTACATTCCTAATCCGGTTTTCACGCCTTTCCTTTAATCCGGAACACCGAACTTCCTCGGAATTCCTGTTGCGGAGGAGTACATGCACGCACCGATCAAGCCTCATCCGCCTCGTTGGATACAGAACGGCCGAGCATTTGCTGATGCCAAGCATCCTCGATTCGCCGGTCATCACGTGTGCACACTCCGATAGGAACGCGAGCCGCAAACACGCGGCGATCTCCGCCTGAGACATAAGATTATCGAAAAGGATATGAACCCGGGGGGCTAACTGCCGGATGGACAGCCTGGGACTGAGTAGGATGCGGAAAAATAGGTTTTGGCAGGAGGCGGGCAACGTGGTTCATCGTGACAATCCACTCTGCAGTGTAGGCGCATTTCAGCGTGTTGGCCCATAGATCGGGGTCATCTGATGCCTGACAAAGTACTAGTACTCCGGCTACGGCCGGGTACCTTCTCTTTAAAAGAACGGTCCCGGTGGAGATTGCTCGCGTTTGCAATTGGCAATGTTCACGGGCCGATGTAGAGTTTGGCGGGATGTGCGGGATCAAGTCGCTCCGGTCCAAGTCTCCTATCGCGTTCGTGTGAGGTTACAATCTGCTTAGCGGTCGTATCGTTAGTGCCGGGTATTGGGAATCGCAGTGGCACTGGATCCGAGCGCGAGCGAAAGGAAAAACACAGGGCTGGGTGTCTGTCTCAATGTTTTGCGCGATCTGGCTTACGTTAACGTCTACTTTCCCTACTGAACGCATTGGTTGCTCATGAGGCAGAAAAGCTGCCAACTGAGAATTGAGAACTCCGCACGGAAAATTTGGCCCACGCTGAAACAGAATGGCAGGCCAACCATAGGCAAGAACGAATTATTGTTCGTCAGAGGCCCCAGACCGTGTCGATCAGCAGATCGCACCGGTGGCCATCCCGGAGCATGATGTTGCTACAAACGCCGCATTGTGAATACAATAACATCTCAACCACCGACGGTACAAATAGTTGATTCATGTCGAAAACGGGAGTTTCAGACAGGAACAGAATTAAATGAAAGTTCTAGTCGCTGGCATTGATGGATATATTGGTTGGCCTCTCGCTCAATTCCTTACTCTTAGGGGACATCAGATCGTTGGGGTTGACTCCTTTTTTCGCCGTCGTTGGGTCGAGGAAATGGGGTCGTGGAGTGCCACCCCGGTCGCCTCGATGAGCCATCGTTTGGTCGCGTTTACTAATGCGACGCACAAGAACATAGCGTTTCACCAAGGTGACCTAACTGACTATCCCTTCATTAAGCAAGTCATTGGTGCGTATCTACCAGATGCGATTATTCACCTAGGTGAATGTCCGTCGGCACCCTACTCTATGATTGGTGCTAGGCATGCAGCTCTCGTTCAAACTAATAATATCGTCAGTACGCTCAATTTAATACATGCTCTGCGAGACCTTCAATGTCATGCTCATATTGTTAAGCTGGGCACAATGGGTGAGTACGGAACACCCAACATCGATATCCCGGAAGGCTCCTTTGAAGTAGAATTTCGTGGACGCAAAGACTATCTGCCTTTTCCAAGACTTGCAGGGAGTTGGTATCATTGGTCCAAGGTTCATGATTCGAACAATCTCTTGTTCGCGTGCAAAACGTACAGCCTTCGGGTAACAGACATTATGCAGGGAATCGTCTTCGGGACCCGCTTTGAAAATTGCATTGAAGATGACCTGCTAGTTACGCGCCTAGACTTCGATGAAGCTTTTGGCACAATTATCAACCGCCTTTGCTGTCAAGCCGTAGTGCGTCATCCGTTGACCGTGTTTGGCAGCGGAAAACAGAAGAGAGGTTTTTTACCTCTTCGAGACTCACTCAAATGCCTAGCAATAGCGATCGAAAATCCGCCTGGGGCCGGTGAGTATCGTGTTTTTAATCAATTCGAAGGCGTGCATGAATTGCTACAGATATCGAAAACGATTCAACGCCTTGCGAACCTACTCGGATTCGAAGTCTCGATTGCACATGTAGAGAACCCCCGTCTTGAAGACGAAGAGCACTATTACAATCCAGATCGCAATCATTTAGTGGCCCTCGGTTACAAACCGACTCACGATTTCGAGTTAGACCTCCGCCTCATGTTATCCGATCTTCTCCGGTTCCGTGATCGAATTGAGGCTCGTCGTCATGTGATTATTCCCTCTGTGAAATGGGCCAGTGGACTTGGGCGGGTCTCGGCCTCGGAATGACGATTTAAGCGTCACTTGTTAATGATGGGAGATAATTTGCAGCCAGTTGCCTCCGTTATCATACCGTGGTGTAATCGCCCTGAGATTGAACTAACATTGCCGCATACTATCGAACGGTTTAGGGAACAAGATTGTGAAATAATAATTGTTAATTGCGGGGGAGATGACGTTGCACTCGCGTCAATACTTGAGCGTCTTCATGTTGTGGGATCAAACGTGTCGACCCTTTACGTTCCTAGTACAGAGTTTAATAAGTCGCTTGCCCTTAATTTAGGCGCGTTTGTATCTCGGGCTGAGATCTTGTTAACGCTTGATGCCGATATTATTTTGCTGTCGGACATCATAGCGGCCGCGTTGTTTTTGACAGAGAGATGCTTTATTACAATCGCGCAGGTCCGAGAAACTAAGCTAGCAACAGACTTTAGGTGGCCAGAGGGAATGATTGACGGTAGCCATCTCATAGGTGTAGTATCTACTTGGACAACGGAATTTTTATGGAGCGATGGTCGGTCGACTACTGTCCAGAATTGGCGCTCGAGTTATCCGAACCATACGCGTGCAGGGCCAGGTCTTGTTCTTGTTAGGAAACAACACTTTCTGGATGTACAGGGCTATGATTCTAGATTTCATGCGTGGGGATTCGCAGATATCGATTTGCATGTGCGTCTACAGTACGCTTTGGGTTTGGAACATATCCAAACAGGAGCGGCAGAACATTTGAGTCACACGGATGCGCAGCGAAACTTAAAAGGAAGGACCCGGCACGTCAGCAGCCAATTGAATTTCGCTGCGGCGTGTAAGCGCTATAGTCGCTGCGAATTTGAGGGTACTTATGAGTTGGATACGAGCACGTGGAAAGACAG
>JAFAQG010000392.1 GCA_019246575.1 Acidobacteriaceae bacterium | reverse complement strand
AACCGCACTCAAAAATCAAGAGCTGTTCACAAACGGATCGACTGCGCCGACGTATTGGGAAGGAGCAGTGACGTACTCGGGGATGATGCGCTCGCAGCCGGTGAACGGCGTCGGGTATTTGGAATTGACGGGGTACCACAATCCAGTGCCGGTGTCCGGCAAGTGAGGCCGCTCCGCTCCCTCGCGGCGCGGTTCGGAAGCTGCAGAACCGCGCGGTAAGCAAGCGTGATGGGATCCATTCAAGTAGGTGCGCGCCTTGTGTTCTGATCCGCCGCGGGGCCGGGAGTCGGCGCAACGTAAGGCGACGCCTAAAGCCCGATGAGATACCGGTCAGAAGCCATCCGCCTACCAGATCCTGATTGAGGCATACCGTGGCCGCACGTACAGCGTGTGATCTCAAAGCACATCGGGTTTAATATAAGGTCGCAGATCGGGAACCGCCTTCATCAGCTCGTTCGCAACCATGCGGCCGAAGAACGCCGAGCCCTTCGGCCCAAGATGCGTATAATCAAACGCGGGAGCGGCTGCACCTTTTCGCTCGACCACACTGTTCGGCGGCACCCCCGAGCCGGAATTGCCGGCGGGCGTATTGGTTTCGGTCGCAGGAGCTTTTGGGGCGGGAATCGAGTTGCCGTTGACAGCAGCTTCCGCCACAGCCGGTGGGGGTGGCGCCATCGCCAGTGTGTTGGCTTCCACCGGCCCCATTTTGTTCACCGCCGCGATGCTGTCTGCATTCAGGTCGAGAACTGGCACATCTTCTTCAGTCCCCACTTTCTTTGTGGCCGCAGCCCAGGGACCCAGATCATCTTTGACCTTTCCATTTTGGAAAGACCGGCGCGTGAGAGGCGTAACCAGAACCGGCTTTGCTCCCGCCGCTTTCACGTCCTGTACGTAGCGTCGCATGTTCGCGGGGAACTCAGTCGCAAGATCCGTCGACCTGCCGGGTTTGCCCGGCTGATCGTTGTGTCCAAATTGGATGAGGACATAGGTATCCTTGAAATTCGACTTATTCTTCAACTGTTCGAGCACCTGTGCCCAAGAGCCTTCGGCGCGATAGCTCGATGAGCTGCGTCCCCCTTTCGCCATATCAAGGCAAGTTACGTCCGGGACAACGTCGGCGCAGAATCCAGGCCCCCAGCCGCTCTTCACCGCCACAGTCGAATCGCCAACCAGTATGATTCTCACCGGAGCCAATTGCTTTTCGGTTGAGCTTTGGCTGGCTGCAAAACCGGTCAACAACAGAGATAGGCAAATGAGAAAGCTATTCGCCATTATGGATTTTTCCGCAACGTCATATTAATCTAATATCTGATTTCAGGCGTCACGCTGTTCCTAGATGAAGGCGTGACTCTCTACGCTTCACGCAATCCACGCGACTACGACCTGGCGCCAGAAAGCTGCGGCACAACTCCGCGGGGCGACCGAACGCGCGCCGCATCAGAACACAAGGCGCGCACCTACTTGAATGGATCGCGACCGGTTCGACTGCGCAGTGATCAGCCCAAAACCTGAATTCGTGGGCGCCAGATTCGGAAAAGCGAAAGTCGGACGGTTCATGACATTGAAAGACTCGAACCGCAGCTGAAAATACCTCTTTTGGTCCGCCGTGATGTCGAACTGCTTCAGCATCGATGCGTTCAGCTCGTTCGTGGCATCCCCTCGCAAGCTTGAGAACGTCGTCGAGAACGTGCGGATGTGGTAAGCAAATTGATCCGCTGTGTTCCTGTCAAAGGCCGAGATGTTGAACGCCGGTCCGTTTGTGTCGCGCGGGTTGAAGCGCAGTTTGTCGCCGTTATATACCAGGTCGCCGATAGTCGTCGAGCTTGTTCCCATCCAGGTGAACGGCTGCCCTGTCTGCAACGTGTAGATACCGGTCAGATGCCATCCGCCTACCAGCATGTCGGCCCAGCGAGATCGCACGCTGAACTGCTTGCCGCGCCCAAACGGGAGATCGTATATAACCGCGATTGTCCCCCGGTGCGAGTGATCGAACACCCCAATCCGCTTCTCCGGCCGCGGATCAGTATCGTTCAACCACGTGTCCTCCTCCATCAGCTTCGAGAAAACGTAATTTCCGATAATCGTCGTTCCCTTTGAGAAACGCCTGACGAGCTGCACATTCAGACTGTGGAAGTATGAGCTCCCCACATTCAGATTCTGTTCGAGCACACCGCCGCTTCCGCTCCATGCGCCGCTGGTGTACCCGAGAGGAAACTCGGGATAAAAGGAAAGGAGCTGCGCCACCGATGTGGTCGATCCCGCGGGCGTGCCGCTCGTCACGATCCCGTTGAAAGGATTCGGAACCGTGGCATTCAGCGCGTTTATCAGCGCGTTGTCGCGGACGGGCAGCGTGCTCAGATACTGCCGCGGGATGCCGTTGATCTGAGTCAGATTAATCGGCAAGTGAACGGAATGGTTTCCGATGTACACCACCTCGAGAAACATGGTCGGCGACAGACTCTGCTGAAATCCGAAATTCCAGCGGAGGGAATAGGCGCTCTTCGCTTTCGGATTCAAAAAAGAAACGGTCTGCCCCAGGAACGTCGTCTGCCCGACCGCGGCTGCATTCGGCCGCAGGATGGCGCCGCCCGGAAACGGATCGCTAAACGTAGCTGCAGGAGTCAGATAATTATCCGTGCTGGGCGTCATCGACGTCTGCTGGCTGAAGCCTTCCTGGTCGATGATCGGATTCGACGAATAATTTCCGTTTTGTGCCAGATAAGCGATTGTGGTCGGCGAGACGAACAGCCCAAAACCTGTGCGGACGATGGTTTTGCCGCCAAGCTTGTCCGGCGACCACGCAAACCCGACGCGCGGGCTGACGAGATGCGACGTATTTTCATACGCCGCGCTATTTGCACGATGAGGATACGTCAGCCCCCCCAGCACATCGAAGCTTCCCGGCGGAATCTGCGAGATCG
>JAFAQG010000683.1 GCA_019246575.1 Acidobacteriaceae bacterium | reverse complement strand
ATTGGACGCAGTACCGGTACGAAAGATTCGCCCGGTAAAATAGCGGGACTATTTTTAGTTCCCGCTTAGCTGCCGCTCGACTATTCATCGCGGCCGTGCACGTGAGCTGGCGGACTGGTGGCTTCCACCGCCCTGAAATGCTCCTTGATGTGATACGTGTGGTGGGCGCCTTTCGGCACCACCCACGAATCGCCGGGTTCGAGGCGGATCGTCTGGCCTTCGACTTCGAGCTCGGCCGAGCCTTCAAGGACATAGCCGACAACCTCGTAATCTCGCGCGACGTGTTCAGGTTTGTCGGCTCTTGGACCCTCGTCCCAAAGACGCATGGATACACTCTTGCCGCAAGCGAGGTACTTCTGGCCGAAGCGGCCCTTAGGCGAATACTTGGAATCGACCTTCATCACCGTCGAATCGCTCATAACCGCGTAGATGCGAACGGAAGAGCTTGTTGGGACACGGGAACCCGCCCAGCTAGCGCTGCGTAGCACGCCGTTCAGATCTCGTCGGGCGCAGTCCTGAGGTTTACCACCGGGCTGATCCGATTCATAACATCGATCACGGCACTCGCGTAGCTCTCGTCTGGGTTGTAAAGCCGTAGCTTGCCGTACGAATCGCGGTTGCGGTAAATGGGGCTGTGGCCGAGCCGGAACGCGACCTCGTGGATGCCGGCCGGGATGCTTTCGAACGGCTGGTCACCATTGTTCCAGCCGAAAATATTGTTATTTCGGTACGCCTTACCCCCGCTAGACTCGATGAGAGAGATGCTGGGGAGAAGACGCCAGTCGAGGTGATTCGCGTCGGCTGCCCGAATAAACTCCGGCGCAAGATCGGCAATTGGACAGTGTAACCGCGCTAGGAAGGACCGCAGTCGTACAAGCCGGGGGTCCTGATGCGGTGTTGAACCGGATTCTTGCATCGTAAGAGCAACGGGGGTCGCCCGCGCTGCTTTCCCCAGCCGCGTCTCGAGAGGAGGCAGCGCGATTAAGCAGAGCAAAAGGATCAGCTGCTTTCGAGTTCTGAACAGCAGCTTTGGTACGCAGCTATAACAAAGTTGCATAGACGTATTGTAGCAACCTTATAACATAAGTCTCCGCTCGTCAAACGTAAGCAGCTTAACAGTCGTATATAGAAGCCTTGTATGCGCCTATAAAGACAGGCCGCGATTGTGCGGAGCTGCCGGGGATTACTCGCCCGTAGGTTTAATCTGAGGCGGCGCTTCGGCCGGTAGCAGGGCCACGGTAGTGCGTGGGAAGGCGAACTTGCGCCCGAACTCGTCGATCAGGTTGAGCTGGCAGTCGTACTGGCCGGCTTGGATGTTGGTCAGGGGGACGGTGAGGCGAACCGGGAGAGCACCCTCGCGGTTCGCGACCAGCCGGTTGGCCCGGACGGGCGAGCTTTCGAAGACTTTCTTGTTATCGCGATACAGCGCGAAGGTTGCTTCGACATCGGCGATGCGGAAATTCTCGGGCAAATTGGGCGGAATCGTCGGGTCGTAGACTTCGAGGTAAACCAGCACGTTCTGCCCGGGCCGGAACACCTTCGTGACGTTGGGAACGAGTTTTTCGCCATTCTCGATTAACGGGTTAGCGGCCAGAAGCTTCTTACTGTTCTTCACGGCGGCGACTTGCTGGGCGATCGGTTCAAGCTGGTTGCTGAGAATCAGGGAACTGATGCGCAGGTTCTTGGCGGCCGCTAAATCGGGAATCGTAAACGGCGTCTCAAAGG
Source organism: Acidobacteriaceae bacterium (assembly GCA_019246575.1). The sequence goes on along the minus strand of JAFAQG010000683.1, from coordinate 2,287 downwards.
TACCGACCTTGCCTTCGCCGTTCTCGCGCGCGACGAAGCGCAATCGGTACTTGCCGGGTGTGAGCGTAACACCCGTGTCGTACTGAATGCTTTTTTGGACAACTTTGCCGGCTGTGCTCTCGTCTACTTTCAGCGGGATGGTGTCGCGCACTGTGGCCGCCGACCGCTTGCGGGCGTCATAGACCTCGGCGATGAAATCGAGCTCGGTAGCGCGTTTCGAGCCCTTTCCCCGGAACTGGAGAGCGGAGCCGGGGATCTTCACGGAAATGGGGACGAAGTACTTGTCCTTCTCCAGCCGGAAGTAATCCACTTCGACGGCTAAAGGCAGATCAGTAACAGGATTATCGGAGAGCAGCGCCTGGGAGAGCTGGGCTTCTTTGTCGGCGTCGCGCATACGGGCGAACGTTGTGGGGGCGTAGTAGCCCTGCCGGTAATCCAATTTCGCTCGGAGGTTTGCATCGCGAGGAGCGAGCTTAACCTGGATGCGGCGGTACCGGCCATCCTGGGCGGTGTTCGCGCTGACATACGAGAGAACGTAATAACTGGTGAAATCTTTCTGAACCTGGCGGATCCCTTCGGTTAGGTCATTCGAATCAAGAAGCGCTTTCCCGCCCGTATCTTCGGCGAGCGTCGATAACGTCTCCTGCTGGTTGTTGAAGTTTTCTTTGAGAGAGCGCTGGCCGCTGCCGTTGTAGAGCTTGGTTCCGACCGCGCCCTGCTGGGTGGCATCGCCGCCAGGAACGAGCGCGGTGAGGCCGCGGGCATCGATGGGATAAAACGCCACATTGGCGCGCACAGCGGTATTCACAGTTGCTCTCAGTTGCGACTGGTTATCGACGCCGCTCTTCTGGATACCGCTTGAAACATACACAAGCGCCTTCTTTTCCGGGTATTGGCCGAGCGTGCGCGCGGCATCTTCGAGAGCTGCAAGCTTCAAATCGGCGTTGAAGATGTTGAACTCGGTTTCATCGGCTACGAATTGTCCGCTCTGGTCCTCGTCATCCGCGCCCGTATCGGCAGCCCCTGCGTTCTCGCTCGATTCGCCAATGCGGAACTTGTTGATGGTTGACATGAGGAGGTCGCGATCGGAAGTAAAGTCCTGAACGGTCTTGAGCGACGTGCCATAGGTCATGATCGAAACCATGTCGCTGGCTGTCATTTGGCTGGTGAGAAACTTAATCGCGGCGTTCTTGGCGCGAATCTGCTCCGCCGGTTGCATGGAGGAAAAATCGAACAACAGAACCATGAGGCGGCGGTCCTGATATTTGCTTAAGAGATTGCTCTTCGCCGCGGCTTTCTCCGCTTCAGGATTGTAGCCTTTCGGCTCCTCGGGAGGACGCTGCTGAAATTCCTTTTCCGCCGGAGGCAGCACATCGTTTTTGAGGCGCTGGAGATCGACCGCCTGAAGCTTCTGCAGTTTGCCGTCTTCATAAAGCTCGAAATCGTCCTTCGTTAAATTTTCGATCGGGGTGCCGTTGTGGTCGAGAACGGTGACGTTCACGATCACGACATTGGTGGTCAGCGAGAACGTGGGCCGCTGCTGGGCGGCAAGTAGGGGTTGCAATGCCAGAAGCGAAGACAGAAAAAAAACAGTAACTTTCAAAACCGGAACCTCACGACGGCATTCATTGTGCGCATGCTGCCCGCGGCGCTCGGCAGGCCGTAGTTGACGGAGTTCACCACCGTGTACAGATTCGTGTAGTTGACGTGATTCAACACGTTATTCGATTCAACGCGAAATTCAATGCGGCGGCGCTCGGACAAGCTGAAAGAGCGTGCGAATCCGAGATTGAGCGAAAACGTGCCGGGGCCGGGAATGGTATTTCTGCCCGCGTCGCCGTATCTTCCAGGAGCGGGAATTGTAAATGAGTTCAGGTTGAAGAAACCCGTTCCGATATCAATCGGCTGCCCGGTGGCGTCGGCACGAATGCTGCCCGTGCCACCAGTCTGGGCGAGGCGCGTGGTATTGCCGAGAACGCGCGCGGTCAACGGATTTCCCGTCTGCGCAACAATCGAGCCACTCAACTGCCAGTCTTTGAGAAGACGGCCGAGCTTGGTATCCGCTGCGATCCGCGAGCCGGGTGCAGCAACGGGCGAGGTCCAGACGAAGCCAGACTGGAACTGGTGGCGAACATCGAAGGCGGAGAGGCCACGGTCGCCCTGTATATCAAGCCAGTTCTGTACAACTGTGTTGCCGGCGCCCCCGAGGCTCGGTGTATCGTCGATCGACTTTGCAAGTTGATAGAAAGCGTTGAAGGAGATACCGCGATTGAAGCGCCGCACCGCG
>JAFAQG010000976.1 GCA_019246575.1 Acidobacteriaceae bacterium | reverse complement strand
TTCCCGTCGCACGTGCGATCAGCAGGATTGTGCTACTCGAGGAGGCCGGACAGGCGCTGCGCGACTGGAGCGCGGACCCGGCCCGCTTTAGCAAGATTCTCGTTCGGGTAGCCGATTGACTTACGGCAGGTAGTGATTTCTTCAATTCACAACGCGCCAGCAAACCTGAGAGGACCACTTATGCAAAGACGAGACTTCTGTAAGTTCTTGGCGATAGCAGCCGCTTCAAAAGAAGGGCCGGCATTTGCGCAGACCTCGCAAGAAAACCAGAATTTCCAGGTGCCTGCGGGATTGGCACATTACACACAAGACTACGCCCATTTCTGTGCCTTGTCGCCCGAAAAGAGGGTCTTCTACCGGGTGAGCGGCGGCAGAATCGTCGACGGGAAACTAGATGACGCCACGTGGAAACCCGCTGGAGGGGATCGAACCAAGGTGCCCCTTCCGGTTGAATGGTGGGATAACGTGCCTCTCGAATCGCCAATCCCCAACCTTGCTGGTGAAGGTCCGTATAAGCCCACATGGGATTCCTTGCTCGAGTACGACGCGCCGGAATGGTACCGCGACGCCAAGTTCGGAATCTGGGCTCACTGGAGCCCGCAATGCGTTCCCGAAGCCGGCGATTGGTACGCGCGCAACATGTACATGCAGGGCTCGCGGCAGAATAAGTACCACCTCGATCACTACGGGCCGCCGTCACGCTTCGGATACAAAGACCTGTGCGCACAGTGGACGCTGCTGAATTGGGAGCCGGACGAACTCATTACGCGGTACAAGAATGCCGGCGCGAAAATTTTCGTCGCGCTTGCGAATCATCACGACAACTTTGACTCGTGGGATTCAAAGCATCAGCCGTGGAACGCTGCCGCAATCGGCCCGCATCGCGATGTGATCGGCACGTGGGCGGCCGCCGCTCGGAAGCAGGGCTTGCGCTTTGGAGTGACTGTGCATCAGGCGCGGAACTGGTGGTGGTTTCAACCCTCCCATAGCGCCGACAACTCCGGTCCGCTCGCTCGCGTTCCCTACGACGGCCAACTCGGGATCGGCGAGGGTAAAGAAGAATGGTGGCAGGGGCTTGATCCACAGCTTCTCTATAGCGTCAAGCACCCGTTTGACGCGCTTCCCGACGTCTCGTACGTGAAGAACTTTTACGACCGGACTCGGGACTTGATCGATCAGCACAATCCAGATCTGCTCTATTTTGACGATTCGCTGTTGCCGCTCGGCTGGGGCGGAATGAATATTGGGGCGTACTTCTATAACCACAACCTGAGCACACACGGAGGCAAGATCGAGGCTGTTCTAAACGTAAAGGACACTCCCGATCGCCTGGCCAAAGCGGTCGTTGCGGACTACGAGCGGGGGCTTACCAGCGAAATCATGAAATATCCGTGGCAGTCGGAGACCTGCATCGGGATGTGGCATTATGCGCGCCTCTTGTACGAAAAGCCGGGTGAATACGGTGGCTATCTGCCCCCGCACCAGGTCATCAGTTGGCTCATCGACACCGTCAGTAAGAACGGCACCTTCATTCTAAATGTTCCGGCCAGGCCCGATGGTACGATCGACGCCAAAGAAGTTGCAGTGCTCGAAGGCATCACGGCTTGGATGCAAGTCAATGGCGAGGCGATCTACGAGACCAGGCCGTGGAAGATATATGGCGAAGGCCCAAATCGTGTGAAAAGCGGTTCCTTTCAGGGACAGAGCATCTCGGCGCTGGGGCCGAAAGACATCCGGTTCACCCGCAATAAGTCCAACACAATCATTTATGCCATGGCCCTGGGCTGGCCGCAGGACAAGGTCGTTGTGCAGTCGTTAGGTACGTCAGCTGAGACGCGGCCGGGCAAAGTCGCTCAAGTGGAGCTGCTGGGCACGGGCGAGAAGGTCAACTGGCGCCAAGAGGCGGATGCTCTGCGCGTAGAACTGCCGAAGCAATATCAGCCGAAGGTGGACTATGCAGCCGCACTAAAGGTCACCTTGGCGTGAAAATCAACTTCCGCTGAATCTACTGGCAGCTATTGAGGTGAAAGGTGAAACAAGAAAGCTGCGGAGCGCCGTGTCTGTCATCAGCCCGCCTGCTCTGCGCATCCATCTGTGGAGTGTTTGCGGCCGCGCTTGCAACTAACGCACAAGTACAGACGGAACTGCCGCCGGTGGTTTCCAGCGCGAAGCCTGTCACCGTCGAGCACATCAAGATATACGGGAAGTCGCTGGAGGACAACCTTGAGGGTAATGCGGTGGATCGCGACGTTTTTGTATTTCTGCCGCCCAGCTACGCGACCGACAAATCCCGGCGTTATCCCGTCATTTATGCATTGCACGGCTATTCGATTGGCGCTGAGCAGTGGACGCACGAGATCCACGTGCCGCAAACGATCGAAGGGGCTTTCGCGCTTGGCGCGAAAGAAATGATTGTCGTACTACCCGATTCGAAGACGGTGCACAACGGTTCCATGTATTCAAGTTCGGTTACCACCGGAGACTTCGAAGCGTTCATTGCGCAGGATGTCGTGGAATATATTGACGCACATTACCGGACAATTCCAAATCGACTCAGCCGCGGCCTGGCTGGCCATTCCATGGGAGGTTACGGGACCACGCGAATCGGCATGAAGCATCCCGATGTATTCGCAAGTTTGTATATTATGAGCCCGTGCTGTTTGTCCGCACGAGCCGCGGGACCTTCAGACCCTGAAAACGAGAAGCGGCTTGAAGCGGTAAAGACAGCGGAAGACTCGGCAAATCTTCCGTTTTTCCCGCGCGCGCAGTTGGCCTCCGCGGCCGCGTGGTCGCCGGATCCCAAAAACCCACCTCTGTATCTTGACCTTCCGGTAAAGAATGGCGCACCACAGCCCGACATTTTGGCCAAATGGGCAGCCAACGCGCCCCTCGCCTTCATCGATCAGTACATCGGGAACCTGCGAAAGTATCGGGCCATTGCCATAGACGTAGGCGATCAGGACGGCTTACGCATGGACACGGTAAAGCTGCACGATGTATTGGACAAGTATGGAATCGTAAATAGCTTCGAGCTGTATCATGGCACTCATACCAGCGCCGTGGCTGATCGTTTCCAAAACCATGTGATGAAATTCTTCAATCAGAATCTTTGCTTCGAGAGTAGCTGCCCTTAGCTCACGGTTCCCATACGACTGCCTTTATCGTTACGATGATCGGTGGTTTGCCGCTCGAAGTCACGTACTCTTCACAGCTGCAATGGGCTTGCCC
>JAFAQG010000966.1 GCA_019246575.1 Acidobacteriaceae bacterium | reverse complement strand
AAACAGTCTGATTCAACCCTATGCGGCGCCGCAGAACAACGACCAGGGCCTGATCCGCGTGGATTACAACGTTAGCACCAACCATGTGCTTACAGGCCGCTACAATCAAAACTACGCCACGCAAGTCACGCTTCAAGGAAACGTAGCCACTTATGAAACGGTTTCCAACTGGGCGCGAGTGCAGAGTGCGACGATTTCCGACACCTGGACAGTAACCCCAACGCTTGTAAGCGAGCTGCGCGCCGGCTATAACCGGTTCAGTCCCGAATACGAAGTACAGAATAAATTCTCGCTGCACGATCTGGGCGGGAACTTCCCCGTTGTGAACAACGTCCCGATCCCACCGAATATCGTAATTTCTAGTCCAAGCCTCACCTTGGGAACAAATTCCTCCGTGAACGCGCAACTCGAAAATGAGGATTACCAGATCAGCGACACCATTCACTGGAGCCATGGCAATCACGAAGTTACTGCCGGATTCGAAGCCTTTCGCCGGCGTTATTTAAATCGCAGCTACTACTTCACGATGGGTTCCTTCAATTTCACGGGTACCAGTACGGGAAATGCACAGGCGGATTTTCTTATAGGCAAGCCCGCAACGGAAACCGTTGCCTTTCCCGTGACCGAGCAAAGCGGAATCCAGACGAGCTATAACGAATTTGTCCAAGACGACTGGCGTGTTACGCGGCGTCTGACCCTCAATCTCGGATTGCGCTATGAACTTCCGCGGCCGTGGATTCAGCCGCAGAATTACTGGGCGACCTTTCATCCGGGACAGCAATCGACGAGATTCCCGAACGCGCCTCTCGGTTTAGTCTTCTACGGCGACAAGGGCGTCCCGCGCGGCATGGTGAGAACCGACAGGCACAACTTTGCGCCACGCATCGGTTTTGCATGGGACATCTTGGGCGACGGCCGTACGTCGCTGCGCGGCGGGTATGGGTTTTTCTATGACCTGATCCCGGCGGACATCATCCAGAATTTCAGCCAGCCATTTCGCAACCAGTTCACATTCAACGCGCCGCCGGGCGGCTTGTCGGACCCGTTACGCGGCGAGCCGCCAGTGCCGCTCACCACCGATGTGGTGCACCCAACGTTCTTCGGAACCCCGAGTATCGTCTTTCCCGATCCGAACCTCGCCACACCGTATGTAGAGCAGGCCAATCTGGCGATCCAACGCGAAGTTCTGCCCAACACTGTCGTTGAAGTCGCGTACGTCGGGAAGTTCGGCCATAAGCTGCTGTATGGAAACGAGTACAATCCCGCGATTTACCGTCCCGGAGAAACGCAAGCAACGCTGAACAACTACCGCATCTACCCAGGCTGGGGAGACATCACGATCATGGAAACGGCGGCCAACTCGAACTACAATGCCTTGCAGGTGCAAGGGACGAAGCGCATGAGCCGCCACTTCTCATTGCAAGGCGCGTACACGTTATCGAGATCTATCGACCAGACCTCTTCCACGTCGCCCGAAAGCCCGCTCGCATCCGATCCGTTCAATCTGAGCGCGGAGCGCGGCTTATCCACCTTCAATGCGAAGCACATTTTTTCGTTCTCTTGGATCGCCGAGCTGCCGTCACTTCGAGGCCAACCGGCCGCGTTGCGCCTCGTGGCGGGAGGATGGCAGTGGGACGGGCTGTTCACAGCGCGCACCGGACTGCCGGCGAACCCGACCATCGGATCCCTTGACCAGGCTCTCGTTGGAACCGGCAACCAGAGGCCAAACCTCGTAGGCGATCCAAACCTTCCCGGCGACCGTCCAAAGGCTGCGAAGATTGCTGAGTGGTTTAACCCGGCGGCATTCGCCTTGCCGGCTCCCGGAACCTTCGGCAATGCCGGCCGCGACATCATCATCGGACCTGGAAGCGTAACTGCGAACGTCGGCCTCTACAAAGATTTCGCCATTCCGGTCCGCGAGGCCATGAAGATTCAGTTCCGGTCCGAGTTTTTCAATGTGCTAAACCACGCTAACCTGAGTAACCCCAATACGACTCTCGGCAGCAGCAACGGAAGAATCACGTCGGCGGGCGGGGCGAGGGCGTTACAGTTCGCACTCAAACTGTCATTTTGAGTGCGGGACGAGCAGTTGATCTCTGATCAATCCGCCCCAGCTAGAGTTGCTCAGTCAATCGGCTCCGAGATTAAGGCTCGGGTACCTCGTGAACGACTTCACGCGGGTTCTTATCGTCGCGGATCCCGGCGAAGCTGGAATGCCGCAAGTGATTCGCCGCCGTCCAGTCGGTGAATTCGACCTGTACGACCAGCGCGGGCTTGATCCAACGATATTTCTTCATCGCCTCGGAGGTTAAAGCCTCGCCGCGGCGCGCATTCTTCGGCTCCGGTAAATTGTCGAAAGGGCAAACACGTGTTTCGAGCTTCTTTAGACGCTCGAAGATCTGGTCTTTCATTTCCGGAGTGAAGCCGTTTTTCAGCTTCGCAATAAAAATCAGGCGACCGGCGTCGTAGTAGCCTACGGCGAGATTGTCGAAATGGTTCTTCCCTCCCGGCTTGTAGCCCCCAACGACCAGCTCCTGTCCCTGGTTCACTTTGAATTTCACCCAGCGGCCGCTCCGCTGGCCTGGTTCGTAGCGGCTGTCGGTTCGTTTCGCAATGACGCCTTCAAGGCCCTGCTTTCGAACGGCGGCGATCAGATCTTCCGGAGTCGCTTGAAGCGAAGCAGAGAGCCGGACGGGATCGGTAAGAGCAATCGATTCGAGCAGAGCGCGGCGTTGCTTCAAGGGAAGCGCGGTGGTGTCGCGCGCGCGGTAGGCGAGTAGATCGAAGATGTAGAAGGCGAGCGAATGATCGCCGGGCTTGTAGTGTTGAAGCAGGTTAAACGAGGTTCGGCCCTCAGCGTCGAGCGCCACAATCGCTCCGTCCAGGATGATGCCGTCGTCAACGCTGTTCAGCGCTGCAGGAATTGCGGCGAATCTATCGTTCAGAAGGTTATTACGGCGCGAGAGCAGCTTCACATCCCCGCCGGTCTTGATACCGAGCGCGCGGTAGCCGTCCAGCTTGGCTTCATATTGCCACTCCGCACCTTCGGGCAGAGTGGAGACGAGCTTGCACTGCATGGGCTCGATAAATTCCATCGGACTCTGCGGCACGTTATCAAGATCGATGCCCGGAACGGAGGTGCGATTACTATGCCACTGGGCATCGTTCGCCGATGCAATCTGCTCGAGCGTTCGTCGCGTCAAGGCTGAGACGTTCTCCCTTTTCGCGCTCAGCGGTTTGATCGATACGCCAGCCTTTACGAGCGACCATTTGTTATTGCCCGCTGCCCGGTCCTTCGTCAGAACCCATTCGCCTTTCAGTTTTCTGCCTTCGAGATAGATGTGCAGGTAACCTTTGTAGTAGTTTCCTTCCATCAATTCATAAGTGCCGATATCCCAAACCATGACCGTCCCGCCACCGTATTGGCCTGCAGGGATCGTGCCCTCGAACTGCAAATAATCGATGGGATGATCCTCGGTCGCCATCGCAAGCCGCTTTTCGTCGAGCGTCAAAGGAACACCCTTCGGCACTGCCCAAGACTTGAGGACATTGTGCATCTCGAGCCGGAAATCGTAATGCAAATGGCTGGCTGCGTGTTTTTGAATCACGAAGCGCTTGCGGCCGCCCTGGGCGCTCGCGCGAGGTAAGGTGGGCGCCGGCTCCGCGGTTTTCGAAAAATCGCGCTTCTGCGCATAGGTGCGAAGCGGCGTCTTCACTCGCGCACTCCGGTCGGTTGCCGCTGCGAAGCTTTGGGCCGCGGATGGGGGAAGATTTTGCTCAAGCGTCAACACCGGCGCAAAGAGGTCCCCGACTTCAGCCATTCTCTTCAACGCGTCCTCAGGTTGAAAGTAGAGAGTGTGGGAATCGCGCGATTCGCATGCGTTCTTCAATTCCTCCCAACTGACCGGCAGCGACGCAAAGGGACGCCCCAGCTTGGCGCGCAATGAGTAGACGCCGACCGTGGTTTTGTAGTCGGAGTTCTGGCTCCAGTCGATAAAAACCTTTTTTGTCCGCTCGCTCTTTGCCATTTCGGCGACGATGAGCTTTGGATGCTGTTTCGCAAGGAGATCGGCCAAGGCGCGAGCGAACGGCTGCGTTATCTCGTAAGTAGTAGCGGTGTTCAACGGCACATAGAGCTGAATGCCTTTCGATCCTGAGACCTTCGGGAAACACTCGAGGCCGAGCCGCTGCAACCCATCTTTGACGATGAATGCAACTTGCGCACAGGTCAGTATGTCCGACCCGACGCCGGGATCCAGATCGAACACAACGGAGGTGGGGCGCTGTAACTCCGGAGCGCAATGTAGAAACGGATGCAGCTCGATGGCGGCCGCATTCGCGCACCAGACAAGCGTGGGGAGGTCATTGATCAGGATGTACTGAATGGGTGTTCCGCCCGCGCGGCGAGGAACGGGAAAGGTCTGAATCCACTTCGGCGTAAATCCGGGCGCATCCTTCTCATAAAACGCTTGTCCGCGCACGCCGTCTGGGAACCGTTTCAACGTAACCGGCCGGTTCCTCATATGGGGCAGCAGAAATTCGGAGACTCGGATGTAGTAGTCGATCACCTGGGCTTTGGTGAAGCCGCTCTCCGGGTAGAAAACCTTCTCCAGATTTGAAACCGGCACCCTGCGGTCGCCGATTTCGAGCTCCTGTTTTGCCGCCGCCTTGCGCCGCTCCGCCACTCTGCCTCTCTTCAGTGACGCGCCTGCTTTCTGGTGCGCTACACTCGTCGCATCGTGAAACGCACTTTGGGGTTATTGCTTGGCATCGCGGTGATAATTTCGACCTCGCGTGCCGTTGTGGCGAACGGTCCTTCGAAGCCGCGCGTGAGCGAGGCTGAAGCCTTCATGAACAAAGCGGAAACGGAACTGCTGGAATTGAGCAGCGCCGCCGAAAGGGCCGGTTGGGTCGAAGAAACGTACATCACCCTCGATACGCAGAAGATCGCGGCGAAAGCGGATGAGGCCTTCATTGCGCGTACGACGCAACTGGTAGCAGAGGCGAAACGATTTGAAAATCTGGATCTGCCATCGGACCTGAAGCGGAAATTCGAGCTTCTAAAGCTTTCTTTGACGTTGCCCGCCCCAAACGATCCCAAGCTACGCGCCGAAGCAACAGAAGTCGGGAGCTGGCTCGAGGCTGCGTACGGCAGCGGCAAATATTGCCCTCAGGCCGGAGACTCAAAATGTCTGGGTATCGACGATCTCGAAGAACGTATGGCTAAGAGCCGCGACCCGAAGGAGCAACAAGCGATGTGGGTTGGCTGGCACAAGATTGGCGCTCCCATGAAAGATCGCTATGCGCGGTTCGTGGAGCTGTCAAATCAGGGTGCGAGAGAACTGGGTTTTGCGGATACGGGAGCGATGTGGCGCGCGAAATACGACATGAAACCCGAGCAGTTCTCGGCCGATCTCGAGCGCCTATGGCAGCAGGTAAAGCCGCTGTACCTCCAGCTCCATGCTTACGTCCGCAAGCGGCTTATCGAAAAGTACGGAGCAATTGCCGCTCGTCCCGATGGAATGATTCCCGCCGATCTGTTGGGCAACATGTGGGCACAGGAGTGGGGAAACATCTATGACATTGTCGCGCCGCCCTCGGCCCCGGCTACGTACGACCTCGGGAAAATTCTGCAGGCGCGAAATACGGATGCTAAGCAACTGGTGCACTACGGCGAGCGCTTTTTCGAATCGCTGGGTTTAGGCGCTCTGCCGGAAACATTCTGGCAACGAGCCATGTTGACCAAACCGCGCGACCGCGACGTGGTGTGTCACGCGAGTGCGTGGGACGTCGATGAAGACCAGGACGTGCGACTCAAAGTCTGTCTTCATATGACGACGGATGACTTCACTGTCGTCCATCACGAGCTCGGACATCTTTACTACGATTTGGCGTATCGAACTCAACCCTACTTATTCCGGAACGGGGCGAACGACGGGTTTCACGAAGCGATAGGCGATTCGATTGCGTTGTCGATTACGCCTGAGTATCTGAAGAAAATCGGCCTGATTGAAGACGTGCCTCCGGTTTCGGCAGACATTCCGCTCCTCCTTCGAAGAGCGCTCGATCGAATTGCGTTTCTGCCATTCGGACTTCTCATCGACAAATGGCGATGGCAGGTGTTTTCTGGCGAGATCAAGCCTGGCGATTACAACAGAGCCTGGTGGAAATTACGGGAGGAGTACCAGGGTGTCGCGCCCCCGGTGGACCGTAGTGAAGCGGATTTCGATCCCGGGGCGAAGTATCACATTCCCTCGAACACGCCGTATGCTCGCTACTTCCTGGCGGCAATTTATCAGTTTCAGTTCTACCGGGGCATGTGCCAGGCCGCCGGCTATAGCGGCCCGCTGAACCGGTGCTCCGTGTATGCGTCGAAAGAAGCGGGATCGAAATTCGAGGCCATGTTGGCGCTCGGGGCCTCGAAGCCTTGGCCTGCTGCGATGAAGGTTCTCACAGGAGAGGACCGAGCCGATGCAGGCGCGCTGATCGACTATTTCCAGCCGCTGGTAGATTGGCTGAAGACCCAAAATGCGGGCGAGAAACTCGGCTGGACGCTGCCGAAAAATGCGCTGGTAGCGGATTAGCGTCTAGTTAGTTGCGCGACTGCAGTGGTGCGGCTTTCTGGCGCGCCCGGAGAGCGGTCGAAGTCGCGACCTAGCTCGAAGTCACGTGAGCTGAAGTAAGTTTGCGAGATTTCGAGACAAAAAGCGTATCTACGTCCTCGTAAGTCATCCTAGCTACGCTGTTGAATTTTAGGAGTTGGGCGCTGGCAGCTCGCCATACCGGACTTAGTCATGCTCTTGTGCATTGCGCCTGCACTCGCATGACAATACGTACCACACGGTGCGTAGTCATACGTTTCGGCATACCGATTCGCAACCCCACTCGATTAAATTTGTGGCCAATTTCGAGGCGTTTCGGGCTGTTGTCCTGTGATTCACGCAAACGTTCTGCCTCTCGCGTGCGCGATCAACCGTCCTTGTCACCTTCTTCTGCAAACGAGGCACATTGCTGCTCCAATTTCCGCGGTTGGGCGCAAACGGGCCATTCGTAACACGCCAGGAATAATTGGATGAGAGCGCCAGCAATGGGAATGGGAGCAGAAACGGCTATCCCAGGCTGGGAAGCCAGCTCGACGCAGAATTCTACTCGATGCGAAAAACGAATAGTATCGAGGTCCAATAACTCACCCCAGCGCTCCCCTGGAAGGCACGGCCTCAAACAGATGCTGTTCCGGGTCGAAATCCGGCCGGCCGGCGAAATACCGCTCGATGAGTCCTTCGCGAACTTGCTCGAGACGTGTACGCGCGCAAAAGACGACCGCGCAGCCGCCGAAACCTGCTCCCGAGAGACGAGCCCCGAGTGCGCCCGCCTCGAGCGCCAGATCAACTAATCGGTCCAAATCCGGCGTGCTGACTCGCAGTTGCGATCGAAGGCTCGCGTGCGAGGCAGTCAGCACGTTTCCGAACGCTGCGGCATCCGAGTTGCGCAACGCCGACAACGCGTCATCGACGCGAGTGGCCTCCATGACGACGTGCTGAAACGCATGCATTTCGGTATCGGTCAGATTGCCGAGCCAGGCCTGCTCGGCAGCCATCTCGGTAAGTTCACCAGCCCCGTTTTGCTGGATCGCGGCGCGATAGGAAGAGAACCCCAGTTTTCGCAGCGCGTTCACGCCGGCTTCGCGGCGCGCATTAAATTCGGCGCGCACCGCTCCGGATTTTTCCGCTTGCATCATGCTGTGCGAAACGAGAAAGGACCAACCGTCCGGAATCGGGATATGCGAGATTTCCACGGGATCAAACTCGACCAGCAACGCGTGGCCCGCGCGAGAAGCGAGGATAGCTGCGTGATCCATGGCGCCTCCGCGAGTGCCGACGAACTGCTCGGCTTCGGGAAGTATTTCCATTAACTCTTTGAAGCTGGGCCGAATGGTGTCCATAGCGAGCAACGCAAGCAAAACGGCGGTCAATAATGCGGAGGACGACGATAATCCGGCTGCTGCGGGCAGATCGGAGGCAATCGCGGCGTCCATGCCGTAGTTCAGATTCCAGCGAGTGCGCCCGGCAATCACGGCCGCGCTGATGTAATTCATCCAATCACCCGGCGCAGCAGGCGTGGAATCGCCGTCGAGGATTCCGACAAGCTCACCTTGGCCATTAAGTTGAGATACGACATGTATCTGACGATCGGGACGCCGCCGGAAGGCAATCGAGATATGGCGCTGGAGCGCGATCGGTAGAACGGCTAGCCCGTGATAATCGATGTGTTCGCCCATGAGGTTCAGCCGTCCGGGAACCGAAATGGCGAGCACTTCGCCGCTACGCTGCGATCTTTCGCTAAGAAGATTCCTTGCCGCTTCAACATTATCTACAGGCGCAGAAGCCATAAGCTATAAGATGGCCGGCACAATCATACATTTTCCTGGAACAGTGCATCCACTGGACCCGTATTCGCTTTAGGCTCTGCACTCCAGCTCCGGATGTGGGACGATAGTCATGTCTCCCTTTAGAATCAGCCACGTGCCGCTCTATTTCTATAAGCTCAAATCGTCCCTTTTCGCAACGGTGTGTCTCGTCCTCGCCGCGGTGGCGCTTGTATCCTGCGCGAAGCAGCAGAAGCCTAATGCAGC
>JAFAQG010000959.1 GCA_019246575.1 Acidobacteriaceae bacterium | reverse complement strand
GGGCCTGGCGCGTGTCGTAATCGGGCTTGTCGCAACCATAGTCGGGCTGCTTGCAGGTTTCTGGTGTTACGGGATGGTCGCGGCTAAGCTGATGCCGTGGGTGCAGACGCCCACGATCGCGAACATCCTGGGATTTCTGGCGATTTTCGCAGGTGCGCTAGTGATCGGCTCTCTCATATCCGCGCTGATATCGCGACTGTTTCAACGCATCGGGCTCTCCTGGTTCAATCATCTGTTGGGTGCGTTCGCCGGGCTGCTTCGGGGCATGGTGATGATTGCCGCTCTGGTAGACATCGTTGTCGCATTCTCGCCATCGCCGCCGCCCTCTTTCCTCGATCGCTCGCGCCTTCTGCCCTACGCGACACAGATTTCCTCCTGGCTTGCCGATGCCGCGCCGCGCGAACTCAAAGATGCCTTCAACCAGCAGATGCGAACCATCAAGCGCTTCTGGACACCTCGAAACCGCCATGAGGACCGGGAGGTTTGACGAGTGTGCGTCTAGTTTGGCGGTTAAGACCTAGAGTCCATTGCAGTGCTGATCATCTTCGACCTTGATGGAACGCTGATCGATTCCAGTAAGGATCTGGCGATCTCAATGAATGCTACGCGCGCCCATATGGGCATGCCGCCGCTCGATCCCAATCTCATTTTTTCCTACGTGGGAAACGGGGTCGCTGCGCTGGTTCAGCGCGCTTTAGGCGACTCTGCGTCAGAGCCGATGCTTCAGGAAGCGGTTGCCTATTTCCTGAAGTTTTACCGGGCGCACGCGCTCGAGCACACTCAACTGTATCCTGGCATTCGAGAGCTGCTTGAGCAGCTCTCTTCGGCGCGACACAAACTGGCTGTATTGACGAACAAACCGGCGCGGATCAGTTACGACATCGTAAAAGCGCTGGCGTTCGCAGACCGCTTCATTCGCGTGTATGGCGGGGACAGTTTTGCCGCAAAGAAACCGGATCCGATCGGGGTAGCGACTCTGATCGGCGATGCCGGCGCAAGGCATGAGGACACCCTTCTGGTCGGCGATAGTGCTGTGGACGTCGAGGCTGCCCGCAATGCCGGTGTGCGTTGCTGCGGAGTCTTGTGGGGCTTTCAGCCGGAGGGTCTGCGAGCCAAGAACCCCGACATCATGATCAATCAGCCCGCCGAGCTGCTGAATTACATCCATCAAAGTTAGTGTGCCGGGCACATGCGCAATATAGAATCGAAGCGAGCACGCTCGATGAAACAAAGAATAGCGGCTTTGTTCGGCATCGCTTCGCTGGCTGTAACAGCAGCAGTGGTTGCGGCCCCGCCCGACGCTGTGGGGCGCTGGAATCAGGAAAGCGCGAATCGATGGTACGCGAAACAGCCGTGGCTGGTCGGCAGCAATTACATTCCATCGAATGCGATAAACGAGCTCGCGATGTGGCAGGCGAGCACATTCGATCCGGCGCGGATCGACACGGAGCTCGGATGGGCGCAGTCTCTCGGCATGAACACGATGCGTGTATTCCTGCATGACTTGCTTTGGCAGCGGGATAAACGCGGATTCAAGAAGCGCGTCGACAGGTTTCTCGAGATCTGCGATAAGCATGGCATCCGGCCAATTCTCGTCCTGTTTGATTCCTGCTGGGATCCGTATCCGAAGCTTGGTCCGCAGAGAGCGCCCCGAGCTGGGGTGCATAACTCCGGGTGGGTACAGAGCCCCGGAAAGAAAGCGCTTGAGGATCCCGCCCAATACCCTCGTTTGAAGGCATATGTAGAGGGCGTTGTGGGAGCGTTTGCGAAGGACGAGCGCATTCTGGCTTGGGATGTTTGGAACGAACCGGACAACACTAACGATTCGAGCTACGGCAAAGAAGAACCGCCGAACAAGGTTGAATTGGTGCTGAATCTGCTTCCGCAGGCATTCGCATGGGCGCGCACCGTCAATCCGCAGCAGCCGTTGACAAGCGGTGTCTGGCGGGGTAACTGGTCGAATCCGGCGAAGCTTAGTCCAATGGAGAAAGTACAGCTAGGAAACTCGGATATTACTTCATTTCATAACTACGAAGCGCCGGAGAGCTTTGAGATGCACGTGAAATGGCTCGAGCAATACGGACGCCGGATCATCTGCACCGAGTATATGGCCCGGCCGGTGAATAGTACCTTCGCCGGCATTCTTCCCATTGCGAAGAGATACAAAGTGGGTGCAATCAATTGGGGTTTTGTTCAGGGAGACACTCAGACTTACTTGCCGTGGGATTCGTGGCAGCATCCGTACGTCGAGCGTCAGCCGCGCCAATGGTTTCACGATATCTTTTATTCGGACGGCAGGCCTTATAACGCGGAAGAAGTGGCGCTCATACGTAAGTTGACGGGCGTGAAGGAATGATTCCGCGGAATCGAGCGTTGTCCGTCCCGTTTACTCCCGATTCGTCAATACTTCCTCAGCCGTTTCGGCGTCCTCGGACCGTACTATCAACCGGATCGGTTCGCCCAGAGATAAGTGCGGGCGCTGACCGCCGCAATCGTCACGGCTGAGCATGCAGTCGATTCCGAACGCAGCAAGTACCGACTTGGCGATCTCCGCTTCCGACTCGCTGATGAACGAGCGTATCGTAACTAAGCCCGTTCCAGGTCTGTCAGCACTAGAGAGAGTCATAAGTTGTAAGTCAGCGGACGAGTAACTTCCTATCCACCATCCAGTCCTTCAGCCGGTCCGGCCAAGTGGAAACAGGCAAGCTCGATGGCTTCATGCCGAATCCGTGTTTGCCGCTGGCGTAAATGTGCATCTCGGAAGAAACATTTCGCTTTTCGAGGTCGAGATACATATTCACCGTAGTAACAACGTGCGAGCGGTCGTCATCGGCGCACACCAGGAACGTCTGGGGCGCGCCTTTCGGTACGGTGATCGAACCCGGGGGAAATCCAGGGTAAACCAAAACGGCAAAATCGGGACGCGAGCTTACGCGCTCGATCGCGTCGCTTGCGGTAGTATTTCCCGCGTCGAAACGGGTTTCTATGAGCGCCGCAACCTCTCCTCCGGCAGAGAAACCCATAAATCCGATTCGGTTGGCGTCGAGATTCCAGTCCTTTGCACGGCAACGAACGGTGCGCACGGCACGCGCCGCATCAGCCAACGCGTCTTTCTGAACTGTGTAGTGTGAGCCCGGAGCGCGCGCTAGCCGGTACTTCAGCACAAACGCGGCAATGCCGTTTTTATTTAGCCGGCTCGCGATATCCCAGCCTTCTTTCTCTATGACCAGCTGTGTGTGTCCTCCGCCCGGCGCGACCACGACTGCCAGTCCGTTTGCAGTTTCCTTCGGGGGCAAGAAGACGTAAATGGAAGGATAATGCACAACCGTGAAGCGCTTCGGCAGCTTTGAATTCGGAGAAGTTTCAAAGACCTCACGCGCACTTACACCTTCGGAGCCCGGCGCGCCATTAGGCCAAAGCCGGATCTCTTGTCCCTGCTCTGCGCCGAGAACTGAGCCGCCAATCAGGATAAACGCGATCGCAGATTTGAGCATAATTTCCATTGAAACGGGCAGTGTAACAGACGTAAGCTGCAAAAATATCGCGGACTTAGCCCGGCAAGTCGCTTTCCCGACGCGTGGTAGCATTCCGGTCATGAGAGACGTGCAGATCGTCGAAGAGGAACTGGCTGAAATCGCAGCCATTCAAGATGATCTCACCAAATTCGAGCGCCTGGTCGCGTGGTCCGCAGTGCATCCGGACGAAGTCGTTTTCGCGGTGCGATTCCTTGCCGGCCGGTCAAAGGGACTCGAGAAGTGGATTCAGCAGCATTCGACAGATAACCAGACGACGACCTAAGCTCCTCGGTTAGAGCGCAGGCTGGACCCACTCGCCGCTTCGCATCAGCGGTTCGGAGTTTCCCGCAGCGTTGATGCCATCGACATCCATTTCTCCGGAGCCGATCATGAAATCGACGTGAATCAGGCTTTCGTTCGCGCCCTTAGCGGATAACTCGGCAGGTTCCGCGGAATCACCGTCACGTATGCAACTGCTGTACGCTTGGCCGAGCGCGACGTGGCTCGCCGCATTCTCATCGAAGAGCGTATTCCAGAACAGGATTCCACTTTGCGCAATGGGCGATGAGTGCGGCACGAGCGCCACTTCGCCCAGACGCCGTGCGCCATCGTCTGTATCGATCATTCGCTCGAGAACGACTTGCCCTTGCGTTGCCGACGCTTGTACGATGCGGCCCGCCTCAAAGCGAACTTTGATGTTCTCGATCAGCGTTCCCTGGTAGGACAGCGGCTTCGTGCTGGTGACAAAACCGTCAACGCCATCCCGGTGCGGCATCGTAAAGACTTCTTCGGTTGGCATATTCGGAATGCAGCGAATGCCGTTCTTCGCTGTCGTTGCGCCTCCCAGCCACACGTGATCGTCGGCAAGTCCAACCCGCAGATCCGTGCCGGGCCCTCGAAAATGCAATGCGCTGAACCGTTTCTCGTTTAGTGCGTTGACCCGGCGCTCGAGCTGCGAATCGTGTGCTCGCCAGCCGGCCACCGGATCGGGCACAGCGATGCGAGTGGCAGTAAATATGGCGTCCCATAGGCTCCCCATCGCTCGATCTTCGCTGTCGTTCGGGAATACGGCTCGGGCCCAGGCGGGAGTTGCCGCGGCGACAATGGTCCAATTGATCTCGTGACGAGTAATGAGGTCAAGCGCCCCACGGCTCGCTTTTGAAAAGGCCAGATTGGCACGCGCGACCTTGTCCGGATCCTGCCCAGCGAGAAGCGCCGGGTCTGCTCCCGTTATCGCAAGCCGGGCCGCACCGCCCCGGTACGCCGCCGCGATGCCGTCATGAAGCCACTGTGCTGCGCGGTCGAAACTCCCATCCGGTGCATAGCGGAAACGTAGCAGCGTCGCTTCATCATCGCTGAAGAGCGTCGTTACCAGGGAAGCGCCCAATTTGTAAGCATGCTCGGTGATCAGCCGGACCAGCGGAACCGCCTCGATCGACGCCGTTATGACCAGCTCCTGGCCAGGCGTCAGTCCCAATCCAACCTGGATAGCCACTTCCGCCAGCCGATTTAGTTTGTTCTGCTGATCGGTTGAGTGTGCGCTCATCAACTCGAACCCGGTCACCGGTTCGGGCTGTATTCGGTTGTGACTCGTAAGAGTTGAACCCATGATCCTAATTATCGGTCGAGGCCCGAAGAGTATTGGGGAACGCGTCAACTAAGGATTCCGTAGTGTTTGGGCGGTAACCTGCATCACATAAAGGATGGACGGTTCTGTCCCGCAGGTGGCCAGTGTTGTGTTGGACGAGGTGAAATCCGCTAAAGTCGCGGGCCTGCGATACACGATCCCCAAAGGACACGGCATTCAACGCCGGCATGCGGGCAGCGGTTTCGTCTATATCGGAGCGGATGACAAGCCCATCGAGGATGAAGAAACGCTGGCGCGTATCAAATCGCTTGTAATTCCCCCGGCATGGACATCTGTGTGGATCAGCCCCGACCCTAACAGTCACATTCAGGCGGTTGGCCGGGACGCGCGCGGCCGCAAACAGTATCGGTATCACCCCGAGTACCGCAAGGTGCGCGACTTAGTGAAGTTCGACCGCATGCGAGCCTTCGGAAGAGCGCTTCCGCGCATCCGGCGTATCGTCGGACGGGACCTGGCGCGCAAAGGCCTGCCGAAACGGAAGGTGCTGGCGGCCCTCGTGAAGTTGCTCGAAACCACATACATCAGAATCGGAAATGAGGAGTATGCGGAAGAAAACAATTCGTTCGGGTTGACCACGCTTCGCAATCAGCACGTACAGATCCTGGGCGACATGTTGAAATTCCGTTTTCGCGGAAAAAGCGCACAGCGTCACGAGATTACGGTTGAGGATCCGCGGCTGGCGCGAATCGTCAGGCGATGTCGCGATATCCCCGGGAGTGCGCTCTTTCAATACCTCGACGAAGATGGCCAGCCGCAGAGTGTCGATTCAGGCGACGTCAATGATTATCTACGAGAGATCAGCGGAGGCGAGTTTACAGCGAAAGACTTCCGCACATGGGGAGGAACGTGTCTCGCCGCCAGTTGCCTTCTCGAAAAATGCGCTCAGAGCGAAACCGACCAGCCCACGAAAACCGCGCTCGTTGAGGTAGTGAAGGACGTCGCGTCTAAGTTGGGAAACAAACCCGCAACTTGCAGGAAGTACTATATTCATCCCGCTGTCATGGAATGCTACGAGGCCGGCCATCTGCGCGCCCTCGCCGAACGCTACAGGCAGGAGAAAAGCGAGCGCTTGTATGAACGAATTGTGCTCGGGCTCATCACTCCTCTGAAACGAGCCAGAGCCAGGGCTGCCTGACAGCCGAAGCTTGAAAAACGAACACCTGGCGTAACCATTACCTGCTCCCCGCGTCACCCGATGGGAGCAGAATTGGGAAACATAAAACCAGAAGTTGTGGTCGTGACAGGTGCGTCGGCTGGCGTGGGCCGCGCTATTGTTCGCGAGTTCGCACGGCGCGGAGCCCGCATCGGCCTGATCGCCCGTGACCGGGAGCGGCTCGACAGTGTGAAAAAAGAAGTCGAGGAGCAAGGCGGTAGAGCTCTGCCTCTCTCTGTCGATGTCGCAAAGGCGGATGAGGTCGAGAAGGCCGCCGAATCGGTCGAACACGAGCTCGGCCCGATTGACATATGGGTCAACAATGCGATGACCACCATCTTCGCGCCGTTTACCGACATCACGCCCGACGAATTCAAACGCGCGACAGAGGTAACGTATCTGGGATTTGTCTACGGCACGATGGCAGCGTTGAAGCGGATGTTACCGCGCGACCGCGGGACGATTGTGCAGATCGGCTCCGCGCTCGCGTA
>JAFAQG010000653.1 GCA_019246575.1 Acidobacteriaceae bacterium | reverse complement strand
AAGGCCATAACGTGCGGCTCACACAGACGCTTCGCGATGCGGCGCTATGCGAGGCGGATCGGACGCAGCTCGAGCGGGTGATCACGAACCTGCTCTCGAATGCGATCAAATATACGCCCGCCGGAGGTTGGGTCCGCGCCTATGCGGAAGGTTCGGGCTCGAGCGTACGCCTCGTCGTAGAAGATTCCGGCGTCGGCATTCCTCCCGACCATCTCCCGCATATTTTTGACCGTTTTTACCGGGTGCCCGATCCGAATCCGGAGAAGGGCCTGGGTCTTGGGCTGAGCTTCGTGGCCGCAATTGTCAAGGCGCATGGGGGCGAGATTCATGTCACAAGCGAAGTCGGAAAAGGCTCGCGTTTTGAAGTGACTCTGCCTGTGGGATCTGTGCGTGTTCCGGCCGAAACGCCTGTCATGCAAAGCTGACCTGTTCTTTCACCTCTTCCGTCACCACCTCGAACTTGGTCAGGCGGCTCGAGCCGAATGAGGTCGTAATAGCCACATCGGCTGCATCGCGCCCCACGGCCATGGTCACCCGCCCAATTCGCCGCTGGTTGTGCCGCGCATCGAACGTCCACCAGCGGTCTTCCAGATAAGCTTCAAACCAGGCGCTGAAGTCCATCGGATACGGCGCCACGGGCACGCCGATGTCGCCTAAATAGCCCGTGACGTAGCGCGCCGGAATATTCAAGCAGCGGCAAAAAGCGATCGCCAGGTGCTGAAAGTCGCGGCACACGCCGAGCCGTTCCGTATAAACGTCGAGCGCCGTCTTTGTCGAGCGCGCGAAATTGTATCCGAACGTCACTTTTCGATGCACCCAATCGCAGATCGCCTGAACGCGAACCCACCCGGGATTGAGGCCCCCGAAAAGCTCGACGGCAGTATTAGAAAGCAGGTCGGTCTCGCAATACCGGCTGCCGAGCAGATAACGAAGAACGTTCGTCGGGAGCTGTTCTACGGGAACCTCACGCGCTTCCAGGTTCTGTGCATCCGGCTCGCCGGAATCCTCAATCAGCGTCGAATTGCGAAGGCGGATCGTGCCTGCCGGGGCCAGAAATCGCGAGCACGTATTACCAAAGCTATCGAGGTAGGTGTCTACCGCGATCTCCGGCTCCGCCTGTAGACGGTCAGGTTCGCGAAGATCGCTCGATCGCGAGCAATGCACGTTGAGCAACGCGACGACCGCTACCGGTGCGGGATTGTCAAACGAAATGTCGTAGCCTAAGCGGATCAGCATAGTGGCACAATCTTCTGAATGCGTCTGTTTGCGCTGCTGATCTGCGACCGGGCAATCCAGCGCGTAGGGCACACGTCGCCCGTGGCGCGATCTTACCAAAGAAACTAACCGGGTTCTTTCTCCACCGGCAGTACCGACGGTTTAGGGTGGCTTTCTATCCTGTACTCACCGCGTTTCGAGTTGCAACAATAGAGCATCGGAACCAACCTCATTCTAGGAGCAACATGACGTATTGTTTGGGCATTGTGACGGAAGAAGGGCTGGTAATGGCCTCCGACTCCCGTTCCAATGCAGGCTTCGACCAGGTCAACGTTTGCCGGAAGATGCACACGTTCGTGCAGCGCGGCGAACGGGTCTTCGTCATCCTGTCGAGCGGTAGTCTCTCGATCAGTCAATCGGTTTTGACATTGCTGCGCAGTGATTTCGATTCGGGGCGCGGAATGGCGCAAGCCGAATCCCTCTACCAGGCGGCACGTATTGTCGGTGATTGCGTCCGCCGCGTGTCCGATATCGATCGAAACGCGCTCGAACGCGATCACTTCTCCTTCAACGTGCATTTGTTGCTGGGTGGGCAAGTGAGGGGCGCCGAGTCACCAAATCTTTACCTGATCTACCCGCAGGGCAACCCGTTGCGCGCCACCGATGACTCGCCTTACCTGCAGCTTGGCGAATGCAAGTACGGCCGGCCGATTCTAGACCGCGGCGTCGACGCCAAGACGTCGCTCGAGGTTGCAGCTAAATACGCGCTGCTGTCGTTTGACGCCACCATTCGCTCTAACGTCACGGTCGGCCCGCCAATCGAAATTGTTCTTTATCGAAACGACAGTTTTGAGTTAAGCCAATACCGGCGCTTTGTCGGAGCGGAGGAAGATCTGAGCACCATCCACGCCTCCTGGGAAACGTCTCTGCGGCGCGCTGTAGAACAGCTTCCCGAGATCGAGTTCCGCAGCCCGCCGCCGGAAAATTCGGGCTGAGTGCGCACGCCTCCCTTCGTGTCGCCAGGAGTTATACTCATGTCTTATGTAGCCGGTCCTGTTCCGAGTTGAACACCAGCGCACAGGGCGTTTGATGCCCGTTTTCGGAGTTTTTCTGGGGCAACAGAGAGTCTCGGAACATGGCCACACCATCCATCTCGGAACAAACGATCGCGGACCCCTTCTCGCGTTACGAGATCACGGCCGCGTATGACGAAATGTTCCGCGCCGCGGGCCGTCCGCGCCCTCATTACCGCCCTCTGTACACGCGTCTGTTGAGCCTGGCGGCGGAGGAATTGCGCCGCAGCAAACAGGAAGCCGATCTCTCGTTCTTCAACCAGGGAATCACGTTTACCGTCTATGGCCGCAGCGAAGGCACGGAGCGCATTTTCCCGCACGATCTGCTGCCGCGCATCATCTCGAGTGCGGAATGGGACACCATTGACGCCGGTCTCAAGCAGCGCATCACCGCCCTCAACCTCTTTCTGAAGGACGTCTATCACGAGCGCCGGATTCTAAAAGACGGCACCATTCCTGGCGAGGTCATCTACACCTGCAAACACTTTCGCCGCCAGATGCGCGGCGTCAAGGTTCCGCGCGACGTGTACGTCAGCGTTTGCGGCACGGATCTCATTCGCCTTCCAGACGGAAAATTCGTCGTCCTTGAAGACAACCTGCGCGTTCCGAGCGGCGTGTCTT
>JAFAQG010000763.1 GCA_019246575.1 Acidobacteriaceae bacterium | reverse complement strand
CGCCAGATGTTGCTCATCGGCAGCGAGATGTATTCCGCAAAGCAGCCAGGCCGGTTTACTCCCACACCTTGTGTGTGGGCGCAGAGATGACGTCGCCCCGCAAGGCAGTTGCGACACCGCCCACACACGACGTGACCTTCGCCGCTGACGATCTCGCCCGCACGGAAGTCGTTTACATTTGACCCAACCTCGACAATTTCGCCCACAAACTCGTGCCCGATAACAAGAGGGATGGGAATGGTGTTGCGAGCCCATTCGTCCCAGTCGTAGATGTGAACATCGGTACCGCAGATGCCGGTCTTCTTGACGCGAATCAATACGTCATTGATGCCTATGGTCGGCTGGGGGACGTCTTCGAGCCACAGGCCAGGCGCGGTGTGGCGCTTCACCAGCGCCTTCAACAGAATCCTCCGCCCACGGTCATGTAAGACATCCTTTTGTATCGTAGTAGTTCCATGAAGGCACTCACCATTGTTCCCGGAAAACCGAACTCAGCTTCCGTGCAAGATGTCGACGAGCCTTCCGCGAAAGAAGGAGATGTACTTGTTCGGACGCTTGCCATTGGCATCTGCGGAACCGATTTCGAGCTCGTTGCGGCCGACTACGGATGGCCGCCGCCTGGAAGCGATCAGCTCATTCTGGGTCATGAGTCGCTCGGTCGCGTGGAAGAAGCGCCGCCGAACAGCGGCTTCGAAAAAGGTGATCTGGTCGTCGGCATCGTGCGCCGGCCCGACCCGGTCCCGTGTGTTGCGTGCGCCGTCGGGGAATGGGATATGTGCCGCAACGGCAAGTACACGGAGCGCGGAATCAAAGAGCGGAACGGCTTCGCATCGGAGAGATTTCGGAACGAAGCCAATTTCACTGTAAAGCTCGATCCGCGCCTCCCGGACGTCGGGGTGTTGATGGAACCGGCAAGCATTCTCGCCAAAGCATGGGATCAGATTACACGGATCGGACACCGCTCGGAGTGGAAACCGAAAACCGTTCTCATTACCGGCGCAGGCCCTATCGGCCTGCTCGGCGCGCTGATGGGTAAGCAGCGAGATCTCGAGGTTCACGTGCTCGATCGCGTAACCGGAGGGCCGAAGCCGCAGCTTGTACACGAACTCGGAGCCGAGTACCACACCTCCAAAGTCGAAGATCTGGGCTTCACGCCCGACATCATTATCGAATGCACCGGTGTTTGTTCCGTAATAGTGGGATGCATGAAGAAGGTGGGCACGAACGGCATACTTTGTCTGGCCGGTGTCTCCTCCCAGGGGCAAACCGATAAACTCGATGTCGGAGAAATGAACAGGCGCATGGTTCTCGACAACGGCGTCATTTTCGGCTCGGTGAACGCCAACCGGCGTCACTACGAGCTGGCGCAAAAAGCTCTTCTGGACGGGAATCGCGATTGGCTGTCAAAGCTGATCTCAAGGCGCGAGCCGGTCTCGAACTGGCATGGAGCGTTGAAGCGTCGTCCCGATGACATCAAAGTTGTTCTGCAATTCTCGCCCAACTAACGGCGGTAGGCGGGTAGCACGGGTCCAGGATGACGCAGCTCATCGAAGACTATGCCCTGATCGGGAATAACGCTACCACCGCATTAGTCGGACGGAACGGCTCTATCGATTGGCTCGGATTTCCGCGATTCGATTCGGCGGCGTGCTTTGCATCGCTGCTAGGAACTGCCGAGAACGGGCGCTGGATTATCACCACCAAAGCAGAGCATCCGGAGGTGAAGCGCCGCTACAGGCCCGGAACGCTGGTGCTGGAAACGGAATTCACCACCCCAGAAGGCACGGTCGTTCTAATCGACTGCATGGACCGCCGCGGTGAACATCAGGACGTCGCTCGAACGCTGCGCGGCGTTCATGGCCAGGTGCAGATGCAGACCGAGCTCGCCTTGCGCTTCGATTACGGAATGGTGGTCCCGTGGGTCAGCCGAATCGAGGACGGACGTCTGCAGGCCGTCGCAGGCCCGAACAGAATTCTTCTCTCGACACCCGTGCCTGTATGTGGCGAGGACTTCAAAACACGCGCAACATTTACCGTATCCGAAGGCGAGGAAATTCCGTTTCTTCTAACCTGGTCGCCATCTTTCGGAACTTTGCCCCCCGAAGACGATGCCGCACGGATTATCGACAACGTGACAAAAGCTTGGCAAAAATGGTCCAGCCGTTATAGAGATGAAGGTCCGTATTCCGAGGCAGTGCTTCGCTCGCTCATCACTCTGAAAGCACTGACGCATCATCGGACCGGCGGGATCGTCGCAGCCGCGACCACGTCGCTGCCGGAAGAGATCGGCGGGATTCGAAACTGGGATTATCGATTCTGCTGGCTTCGCGATTCGACATTCACGCTCCTCGCGCTGCTCGAATCCGGATACACCGACGAAGCGAAGAACTGGCGTGATTGGTTAATCCGCGCGGTTGCGGGCGACCCGAAAGAGATGCAGATTATGTACGGTGTCGCAGGCGAGCGGCGGCTAACCGAGTTCGAGCTCAATGAATTGCAAGGCTACGAAGGATCTGCGCCGGTGCGTGTTGGAAACGCAGCCTCATGCCAGGTCCAACTTGATGTCTATGGAGAGGTCCTCGATTCGCTGTATCAGGCACGCAAAAAAGGTCTGCAGGAGCTCGGGCATGGTTGGAGTCTCCAGAGGGCGCTCGTAGCACATGTCGAGAGTATCTGGTCGCTTCCCGACGACGGCATCTGGGAGATCCGTGGCAAGCGCCGGCACTTCGTTCACTCCAAGGTCATGGCTTGGGTGGCGGTGGATCGCGCGGTCCGTACCATGCGGGAGTTTGGGGAAAAGGGGCCTCTCGAGCGCTGGGAGAAACTGCGCTCCGAGATTCACGACGAAGTGTGCCGGCTCGGCTTCAGCAAAGAGGTCAACTCCTTTGTCCAGTATTTCGGAAGTAAGGAACTCGATGCGAGTTTACTGATGATGCCTCTTGTAGGCTTTCTGCCGGCCGAGGATCCTCGAATGCAGGCCACGATAGCGGCTATTGAAGCAGGGTTACTGAAGGATGGCTTCGTGGCGCGGTACAACACCGAGTCTTCTGTCGATGGTCTCAGCGGGGGAGAGGGGGCATTTCTGGCCTGCAGCTTTTGGCTGGTAGACAATTACATCCTCCAGGGTCGGCACGAGGAGGCTAAAGCAATGTTCGAGCGGCTGCTCGCCATTCGCAACGACGTCGGGCTACTCGCGGAGGAGTACGATCCAAAAGAACATCGCCAGCTTGGGAATTTCCCGCAAGCGTTCTCCCATCTGGCACTCGTGAATACCGCCTACAATCTCAGCCATCTCAGAGGCGACGAAAACAAGCCGGTCAAGAACCGGTGCAAGCGGCGGTAAAAGGTGCTCGATGTCATGACCTGACGCACACGCCGCGCCGGTTTCCGACGTCCAACCTAACTCCCTTACCAGTAACTCCTGATCAAAGGCAACTTTAGGCAATGACCTCAACGGCGGACGCTTTCGCCGAAACGTCACCCCACGCTTGCCGGCCACGGCTCTTCCACACCCGTGAGTGCCACGGCCGCGCCTAGCAGTGCCATATTCTTCGCAAAGTGGATCATGTCGTTCTGTGCCTGCTGTGCATCTTCGGCATTCCAGAAATCGTGCATCAGTGTTGCGGCGCCTGCAAGGAAGCCGATGATCCCTATCAACCCCAGCTTCGGTCTTAAGCCCAGAACAACGCTCGCTCCGCCTGCGAGCAGCACAATGCCTGAACCGACTACGCTCGCATCCGGAATAGCAAGATTTTTGTACGCGGCATACTGCGACAACTCCTGTTTGTGAAGCAGATGGTTGATTCCGTTGTAGAGAAAAAAGCCGCCGAACACCACGCGTCCGGCTAAAAACAATCCTTTCATCGAGCGTATCCTCCCCTACTGTTATTTAGTGACAGCCGACGGTTGGATTCCGGCACCCCATTCGCCGTTACAAACACCGGGCGTACTTCCACTCGTCGCACGACCCAACGCTGCGTAATCAATGTTTCATAATCATAGTTCCTAGGAGCCATCCATGTGGATTGTTCGGCTGGCGCTACGGCGACCGTATACGTTCGTTGTTCTGTCGCTGATGCTGTTTATCCTCGCGCCCGTGGTGATCTCACGTACGCCAACCGACATTTTCCCGAATATCGACATCCCGGTCGTCAGCATTATCTACCAATATGCCGGCCTCTCGGCCCAGGACATCTCCGAGCGCATCATTTACATCGCCGAGCGCATCCTTACGACGACCGTCAATAACATCGAACACACCGAATCGCAATCGATGAACGGCATCGGCGTGATCAAGGTCTTTTTTCAGCCGCACGCGAATGTCGAGGGCGCCATTGCCCAGGTGACGGCCAGCATGCAGGGGGCGCTGAAGATGATGCCTCAGGGCGTTACGCCGCCGCTCGTCATCGCCTACAACGCATCGACGGTGCCCATTCTGCAACTTGCCGTTTCGGGGCAGGGAGTTAGCGAGCAGGCGCTATACGACTACTCGGCGAACTTCATCCGGCCGCAGCTCATCACCGTCCGCGGAGTCGCCATCCCAAATACGTACGGCGGAAAGCAGCGCTCCATCATGGTGGACCTGAACACTCAGGCGCTCCAGGCCAAAGCTCTCGGACCATCTGACATCGTTACTACTCTCGGCAATCAGAACCTCATTTTGCCGGCCGGAACTATCAAGCTCGGGCCGCTCGAATACGACGTCGAGATGAACGGCAGCCCGGGATCGGTCGATGAACTGAACAATCTGCCCATCCGAACCGTGAACGGGACCACGATTTACATCCGCGATGTGGCACACGTGCGGGATGGGTATCCGCCTCAGACGAACATAGTCCGTTCCGACGGCACACGCGGCGCACTGATGTCCATTCTCAAGAATGGTAACGAATCCACCATCGACATCGTGGCCGGGGTTCGAAAGCTGCTGCCCTCCATTCTCGCGTCCTTGCCGCCCCAGCTCCGTGTGACGCCCGTTGCCGATCAGTCGATATTTGTGAAGGCGGCGATCAGCGGCGTGTTGCGCGAAGCCATTATTGCCGCCTGCCTTACTGCCCTTATGATCCTCGTGTTCCTGGGCAGCTGGCGCAGCACGCTCATCGTCTGCATCTCCATCCCGCTCTCTATTTTGTGTTCGATTTTCGCGCTGAGCGCGCTCGGAGAAACCATCAACATCATGACGCTCGGCGGACTCGCGCTGGCAGTCGGCATTCTGGTCGACGACGCCACGGTCGAGATCGAGAACATCAATCGAAATTTCGAAATGGGCAAGGAGATCGAACAGGCCATTCTCGACGGCGCGGCGCAGATTGCCATTCCGGCATTTGTCTCCACTCTAAGCATCTGTATCGTCTTCGTGCCGATGTTCTTTCTCACCGGAGTGGCGCGTTACCTGTTCGTGCCGCTTGCGGAGGCTGTCTCGTTCGCGATGCTTGCGTCGTACCTGTTGTCGCGCACAATCGTGCCGACAATGGCGAAGTATCTCCTGCGAGGGCATTCGCACCACGATGCCGTCCCGCGCGGCGGTATTCGAAACTCGTTCACTCGGCTGCAGCTAGGCTTTGAGAACGCATTCGAAAGGGCACGTCTAGGCTACCGGTCGCTTCTCGAGCGCTGCATCCGGCGCCGTGGCGCGTTTGCCACACTCTTCTTCGCCGCCTGTGTCGCATCCTGCGTCGGACTGTTCCCGTGGCTTGGCGAGGATTTCTTCCCCAGTGTGGATGCCGGCCAGTTCAAACTTCATATTCGCGCCCAAACAGGCACTCGTATCGAACAGACGGCACAAATTTGTGATCTCATTGACGGCAGCATTCGCCAGCTCATCCCGCCGGGCGAAATCGCAAACATCCTGGACAACATCGGCCTTCCTTATAGCGGAATCAATACCTCATACAGCAACTCGGGCGCAATTGGGCCCGCCGATGCCGACATCCAGGTATCGCTGACAACAACCCATCACCCGACAGAGCAGTACGTCGCAAAACTGCGTTCTATCCTTCCGGGCGAATTTCCAGGCGCGACATTTTATTTTCTGCCTGCCGACATAGTTAGTCAGATACTCAATTTCGGCCTTCCGGCGCCGATCGACATTCAGGTGCTTGGGCCGAATCTGGAGCGCAACCGCGAATTCGCAGACCAGCTTCTTGAGCAGATCAAGTACATTCCAGGGACCACTGACCTTCGTGTCCACCAGCCATTCAACCAACCGAAGCTCTTGGTCGCCATCGATCGCACTAAGACTCAGGAAACCGGATACAGCGCTCGAGACGTTGCGGGAAATCTGCTCATCTCTTTAAGCGGTAGTTTCCAGACATCCCCGACGTTCTGGTTAAATCCGAAGAGCGGTGTAAGTTACAACATCATCGCAGAATCGCCGCAGTATGAGATGGATTCGTTGCAGGACCTCGGAAACATACCCGTTGCGGCGGGACATAGCGCGCCGTTGCAGATTCTCGGCAGCGTGGCCGATATCCGCCGCTTCCAGGGGCTCGGCACCGTCTCGCATTACAACATCGCTCCAGTAATCGACATTTACGGCTCGGTGCAGGGGACCGATCTGGGCGCCGTTTCGCGGCAGCTTCAATCTGTTGTCGCACGAAATAAAAAATCGCTCACACGCGGTTCGAGGGTTGTGGTGCGCGGGCAAATCGACACAATGCGGTCCTCCTTTCAGGGTTTGATCGGCGGACTGCTGTTCTCCATCGTGCTCGTCTACATGTTGATCGTGATCAATTTCCAGTCGTGGCTCGATCCGCTCATCATCGTGTCGGCTCTTCCGGCCGCGCTCGCGGGCATCGTCTGGTTTCTGTTTGTGACGCATACGACCGTAAGCGTGCCGGCGCTCACCGGATCCATCATGTGCATGGGCGTCGCCACGGCAAACAGTATCCTTGTTGTCAGCTTTGCGAAGGAACAGCTGCCCGATGTCGCTTCCGCCGGTGAAGCAGCGCTGCTCGCCGGCTTTACACGCTTTCGTCCGGTCCTCATGACGGCGCTGGCCATGATCATCGGTATGCTTCCGATGGCTCTCGGCTTGGGTGAGGGCGGGGAACAGAATGCGCCGCTCGGGCGCGCGGTCATCGGCGGCCTGCTGTTTGCAACTGTCGCAACGCTATTTTTTGTGCCCGTCGTGTTCAGTCTCCTGCATGGCCGGCGGAACGCTTGATGGCTCGCGCAGCTTCACGTGTGCGCGGTTTGCTTTTGCTGCTGCTCGTCGTCGCCGCTGTTGCTGCCGTCGTTTTAGCTGGTATTCGTCCCCGGCTACGCGCAAGGCAGACACTCCAGCAGCAAACGAACTACAGCGCCGCGCCGACCGTCACTGTCGTTCGTCCGAAACAGCAGGCCCCGGCTCAGGAAGTCGTACTCCCGGGCAATATCCAAGCATTCATTGACGCGCCGATCTACGCGCGAACCAACGGTTATCTAAAAAGGTGGTATTTCGATATTGGCGCCCACGTTAAAGAAGGCCAGCTTCTCGCGGACGTTGAGACTCCCGAGATCGATCAGCAACTGGAACAAGCCCGTCACGATCTGGCGAGTGCGCAGGCAAACGCCAAGCTCGCCGAGATCACGGCCACACGCTACATGGACCTGCTGAAGAGCGATTCCGTCGCAAAGCAGGATGTCGATACTGCTGTTCAAAATGCCGCAGCGAAGGAAGCAGAATTAAAATCGGCCGAGGCGAATGTCCGGCGTCTCGAGCAGTTAGTCTCGTTCGAGAAGATCTATGCGCCATTCGATGGCGTAATCACAGCTCGCAATACCGATATCGGTCAGTTGATTGAATCCGGCTCCTCAGGCGGCCCCGCCCGGGAGCTGTTCCATGTCGCAGCGACGAACAAACTGCGTGTCTTCATCAATGTTCCGCAGATCTATTCCCACGAAGCAGTGCCGGGCGTCGAAGCCGATCTCACGCTGCCCGAAATGCCCGGCCGGCGCTTCGTTGGCCGGGTGGTTCGCACGGCGGGCGCTTTCGATCCGAACACTCGCACGCTTCCGGTCGAAGTGGATGTAGTAAACACCACCGGACTGCTGTTTCCCGGTGCTTATACCGAAATTCACCTCAAAATACGATCCAGCACTCCTGCGCTCGTTGTGCCTGCAACATCGCTGATGTTCCGCGCCGAGGGTCTGCGCGCGGCGACGGTAATCAACAATCGCGCCAAGCTGCTGGCTATTACTCCGGGACGCGATTTTGGAAACGAGGTCGAGGTCGTCGCCGGGCTCACTCCGGATACCGAGGTGATCGTTAGCCCGCCCGATTCGCTGATTGACGGCGAACCCGTGCGAGTCGTACCCCATCGAGAAACGAAGGGGCCGGAGGAGTAAATATCGTAGGCCAACGGCTTACAATTGTGTCCAGCTAGTCTTTGATGCTAGTCCAAATCGCCGAAAATACCAAT
>JAFAQG010000414.1 GCA_019246575.1 Acidobacteriaceae bacterium | reverse complement strand
AGCGCCACTTTTCCGTTGGTAACATTCCGCTGCAATTCAGCTTGCGCCGCAAGCGCCATGTTCACCTATTTGTCGCCGGAGCGCCGGGTTCCGGCGGATCATCCTATGCGTCAGATCCGGGGGATGACGGACCGTATTCTGGTCGAGCTATTGTTCCGCTCCGGACCGGCTGGACAGCACAGAGGGCGTAAGTTGGACATAATGAATCACGCCGCGCCCCCCAGTTCAAGTGGCAAGCCGTGGCGGGCCTGAACTGGCGTCCGGTAACTCAGGCGCTCAAGAATCCAGCGGTGGTTATAGCGATCTCGGAATGCGCTGAGAGCGATGCGCAGCTCCTCGAGATGGCGGAAGCGGCGGACCCACAGTAGCTGCTCTTAGAGGGTGCGGAAGAAGCGCTCGATGTATCCATTTCCTTCCGGCTGGCGCACGAAAGCCGGGGATGGCTCGACGCCCAGGAATTTGACCTCGCTCTGGAAATGGCCGCTCATGTACGCGCTGCCATGGTCATGCCGCAGTTTCAGACCATCAGCGACGGCGGCAGAAAAAGCGCCGAAGTATTCCCTGGCGCCCTGGCGAATCGGTTCGAGAGCTTCAAACCGGGCGGCCTTCTTCACCGCGTGGATGCCCACGCATTCGGCGGTGCAGTGATCGATGGCGGCAAAAACGGTGACGTTTCCTTCCGCCTCCGTAAACGTAGCGGTAGCATCCGTGCCCCACATCTGATCGGGCGCCGTGGTCACGATCGTCCCCTCGTGCGGGCCGGAAGGGAAAGCGAACCGCCCGAATTGTGGCGCTGGGCGCCGGGAACCATTGCGGAACTGCAAGTCTGGCGGATGATGTTGCCCAAACAAACGCCGGACGCATATCTGTTCCCGACAGAGCGCAACACGCCGCTGCGGCGCGATAACGTTTGGAATCGGTCCATGCTCCCAAACCTGAAGACCGTCGGCCTGGAGTGGGCGACATTCCAGGTCCTTCGTCGAACAAACGCGAGCTTGTCGCGCATCGCAAGGATCGACGACAAGGTGGCCGCGGACCAGCGCGGGCAGGGACTCGGCATCAGTCTGGAAGTGTATTCAATCAGCGATCTTCAACAGAAGATCGAGGCAGTGAAGCGCCTCGAATCCGAGGTGATTCAGTAATGAAACCCGCGATTCAGGGGAGGGTGGAAAGCCGCGAAAACGGCGAGTCACTCGGTCTCAGGAAGAAAACGGAGTAAACGGAGTAACGCTTGATTTGGATTCTTTCCAAGTTATTGAAAAGATGGAGCGGGAGACGGGGATCGAACCCGCGACATCCAGCTTGGGAAAATCCAAGTCGATTGTAAATAAAGATGTTAGGCGTCTATCAGGTCTATTTCTGGCGATTCAGACCTCCTGCGTTTTCAGTAGCTTGCCGCACCGCCTCCGTTAATGGAGCCATTTTGGAGCCAAGCCAGCGAAGTGCTCACCCCAGAGCCGCACTCCACTTCTAATGAATATCGCTCAAGAAAAGTTGAACATTTCTGACTGTCGGCCACCGAGCGGGAATTGCGCTAAGTTGTCTTCGACTAACCCTTTCGCCGGCCTGCCTCGATGCCACGCTCGCGAGCGGTGCCAGGCTCCCAACCAGCGATCCTGGTATTCTTAAATTGCGAATGACGATAGCCGCCAAATACGAGGATGGCGTCTTCAAGCCACTCGAAGACGTGCAGCTCGCCAACGGGACCAGAGTCGAAGTACATATTCCCGGAGCGGAACCGCGGTGCAAGCGGAAGTCGCTCCGCGAGTTTGCCGCGTTCGGAATGTGGGCAGACCGCGAAGATATCCCCGACGGCATCGCGTACGAAGATCGCATGCGTCAGCCACGCTACTGAAGTCGTGATCTGATGGCGTATCTCGTTGACACGAACGTGATGGTGGATTTCACTCGTGGAAATGTCAAAGCCGCCGACTACTTGGACGGCATTAGCGATTCCTGCGTGCTTTCTTCCATTACGGCGCTCGAGTTGATTGCCGGGACCCGCAACCAGCGCGAAGTGGTCGATCTGGACGCCCTGATTTCAACCTACGAACAGATACCGCCGAACGAGGATATTGCCCGGCGGGCATATGCTCTCATGGTGACCTTCGCGCGCTCCCACGGGCTGCACGCACTCGACGCTCTGATCGCCGCCACTGCGATCGATCGTAGTCTCACGCTGGTCACCAAGAACCGAAAGCACTTCGAGATGATCAGAGAGCTAAAGTTCGAATTGCCGAGCTACTAAGTTCAGTTCCAGTGCTCGGCCCAGGCGGTCCGTGTCATGGACAAAGAACCGCCTTCAATTCCTGAAACAATCCTAGCCCGGATTTCTCAGTGCGCCCCAACGGCGCAGATCACTGGTGGGGGAAGGTCCCACCCAAGTAGTTGTCGGTAGGACTTGGTAGCTAACGAGCGATTCGATTGGGCGACTGGTCGGACCGAGGCCTCGTGACAAAGCCCACGTATGGTGGGCGAGCAAACTGGTAGGCCGTAACGCGAGTGAAGCTTGAGCAGGCCTCGAAAGTGAAGTCGTGGGTGCCGACCCGACTGAGATACGGGGAAGGCCGCGCGAACAGGGAA